>JAIXYL010000158.1 GCA_027490265.1 Sediminibacterium sp. | reverse complement strand
TTGAAAAAAACTTGCCTTATACCGCTCTGTCAACATTTGTACAAAAACATCATCAACATATAAATCAACAAAAATTAAGCATTGCTGTATCAAAAGACACCCATTTTACAGATGTCATCAAAGTAGTGGATATGATGGCTAGTTTTTCAATCAAACACTATCAGTTGGTTCGTTACGACTGAGTTGGTTGACCCATTTAATTTCTTCGGTTTCTACGTGGTTGGCATATACTGCGTATGTGCCAGAAGGCAAAAGGTATTTCGCCAAAACAGGCATCAACTCAATCAGCATCAGCAATACTACTAACAAATAATACCGAAATGCAACCGCATTGTTTTGTTGAATTAAATGGTCCATGGCTTCAATACGCGTAATCAATCCATGATTCATCAGGCCATTAAACGCAGCTTTTTCAACGGCCATCTGTTGCTGTATGATTTGTAAGTTACTGTCAGCATTTGCAATGGATGGTTGCAATAAGTTGACCGCTTCTTGGTAATCCAACGCTGCTTTTTCGGCTGCTTCTTTTTTTGCCAGCGCAATGGCCTGAAGGCCAATTTTTTTACTGCCCCCTGTACCATCCGTTTCTTGGATAAATTGGTTCCGTGATTCTACCATTGCCTGGTATCTTATTTGAATGGCTTGACTTGCTTGTGTTTTTTGTTGCATGAATCGATTTCGATCAAGACTAAAGCGTTGTTCTAATTGTGCCAATTTGTTTTTTTGTCTGATCTCGTTGTCTAGTGATGCTTGTACTTTTATTTCTTTATCAAATAAAAACAACAAAGCTGGCTGAGCCATAAATAGTCCGATGGTAAATGCCAAACATAACCTGAAAACCAAAGGTTTCCAGCCTAATTTGCCTGTTTGGTGTATGCCCTTAATTAGGGCCCGATCAATAAATAAAATAATGCCTCCCATAAATAGGCCAAGGGCGGCGGCCATCCACAAAGATGGTACGACAGTGCTAAAGAAATAGGTCCAGGCCAGGGTTGCAAAACTCCAGGTGCCTAATACCAACATGCCAATAATGGCATGCCTATTTCGGTCCACTACAGCATTCTTTAATAACACTGTTTCGGCAGTACTGAGCCACCATAAAAATCGTTCCCGGCGGTTGGGAAGGTAATTTTCCTGCATAACATCAATTTTATTGGGTTATGGCAGGCACAGGGTGTTGCTTGGTTGGTTGAGGTTGGCTGGTTGGAAACACAAAGAAAAGGTTTTTTTTGTTAGGCAAACGTTACCTTTGCCGCTCAATAAAAGTTTGTATGAAGACGGACAAAAATACGGTCATAGGTTTTGTGTTGTTGGGGATCCTCATGTTTCTTTATTTCTGGTATACCAGCCAACAGCAGAATGCCATTATTGAAATGAAACAAAGAGAAGAAGATTCTCTAGCAAAAGTGGCAGCCGCAAAAAGAGTATTGTTAGATACTGTAGCCATAAAAGCAGACTCAATTAAAAGAGATTCTGCAGTAAGAGTTGCTGTTGCGGGCAACTTTATGGATGCTGCTGTAGGAAAAGAGCAAATCCTTTCAGTTGAAAACGAATTGGTAAAAGTAAATTTCACCAACAAGGGTGGACAAATTAAGTCAGTTGTTTTAAAAAATTATAAAGATGCCAATAACCAATTGGTAGTTTTGTCAAATAACAGCAGTATTTCTTATGCCATTAATACTGCCCCTGCTCAATCTGCCAATATTGATAATTTGTTTTTTACTGCAGGCGCAGTCACCAAGGAGTCGGATGGATCACAATCCCTGACTTACACACTCTCTGCGGCTAATGGACAATCTATTTCCCATCGCTTTACCTTGAATCCTAATAGCTATAAGATTGGCTGGAAACTGGGGATGAATGGGGCAGCTCAGTTGTTAACGAACAGCGCATTAAATTTAAATTGGACGGTACAAACGTCACAAATGGAGCGGACTTCTCAGTATGAACGTCAGGTATCCAATATCTGTTTTTCAGAAGACAATGAATTTGATTATATCTCATCAAATACCGACCACAGCTTTGAAAAGCCTGCACAATGGATTGCAGTGGTGCAACAATTTTTCAACAGCACATTGATTGCAGACAATTCATTTAACAGCGGCAGCATCAAGTGGGCTAGGGCTACTGATTCTTCACGTAATTTGGCAGCTGCAACCAGCACTTTGCAAATGAAAGTGCCAGCAGCGGCATCAATTGCTGTTCCTTTCCATTTTTATGTGGGCCCCAATGAATATGAAATCTTGGCCAAGCAAGCCCCAGAAATGGATAAAATCGTGAACCTTGGTAGAGATATGTATTCGTTTGTTAGACCAATTAACAAATACATCATCATGCCCGTATTCGATTTCTTTGCATCTTTTATAACGAATTACGGGTGGGTTATTTTCTTATTGACCTTGTTTATTCGCTTGGTTACAGCACCACTTACATACAGCAGTTATTTAAGCGGCGCAAAAATGAAAGCACTTCGCCCAGAATTGGATACACTGAAAAAGAAAATGGGCGACGATCAACAAGGGTTTGCGATGGAGCAAATGAAATTGTTTAGAGAAGCAGGGGTAAATCCTCTAGGCGGTTGTATTCCTGCCCTATTGCAGATTCCAATTTTCTTTGCATTGTACAGTTTCTTTAACTCAGAAATTGCCTTGCGTGGGCAAGCATTTTTATGGAGTGCCGATTTATCTAGTTACGATACCATTGCCAATTTGCCCTTTAGTATTCCTGCATTTGGCAACCATATCAGTTTGTTCACCATTACTGCGGTGATCACTAGCTTCTTGATTTCAATTTATAATATGAGCATGACGCCAACGCAAGATAATCCAGCGTTAAAGTACATGCCATATATATTTCCTTTCATGTTGTTGTTTATCTTTAACAGCTTGCCATCAGCTTTAACTTGGTACTATACAGTATCTAACGTGATTACCCTGTTGCTGCAATTTGTCATTCAGAATTACATTATTGACCATGACAAAATTTTGGCAAAAATTGATGCAAAACGCAAAGCGCCTAAAACAAAAAGTAAATGGCAAGAGCGGTATGAGCAGATGGTAGAAAGCCAGAAAAAAGTGCAGGAATTGAAAAACAAAACCACTAAAAAATAAACGCATGCGCTACTTATTATGCATATTGATTCTCGGTTGTATACTAAGTAGCGCATCGGCTCAAACACGCGTTGTTGCTGAATGCACAGTAAGTTATACCATTGCAGTAAGCAATGAATTACAGGTGGATAAAGATGCTGTTGCTTTACTGAAACAAAGCACTAAAACAGTTTATATCAAGGGAAACAATAGTCGGTCCGACTTAAACAGCCCGTCGTTTTCTCAGTCATTAATTTATAACAAAACAACTGGCAATGCTGTGATCTTGAGAGAGATTGGGGCGAATAAATTTTTGACCAAGTTGAGCGCAACAGACTGGGTGAAGCAAAACGATAAGTTCTCGGATATGTTGATTCAATTTTCAGATGAACGTAAAGTGATTCTTGGTTATGATTGCAAGAAAGCAACCATTCAACTAAAAGATGGCAGTACATTTTCTGTATTTTATGCGTCGGCTATTGCACCATCAGTTAAAGAGTTCGAATTTCAATTTAAAGATATACCTGGGTTTGTACTTGAATATGAAGCAAAAGATGGGTACACCCAAAAAATTACCTATACGGCTACGAAAATTAGCTTGAACCCAGTGCCAGCTTCTAGATTTGAAATACCTGTTACAGGTTATCGACTGTTAAATGAATAAAATCAACAACTGAATTAGTTGCGACTGTCTTGAGGTGTTTTGAACTTAGGCACTTTCACCTTGATCTTATATGGATAAATATAAGTGGTGTTGCCATTATTGTATTTCAACATACTGTTGAGGTCAGTATTTTGCAACATCATGCTGTTACTGTTTAAAGTAACGCCTTTGTAATGTAAGCTAGACTTGATGGCAGAAAGCGAAAGCCCTTTTTTAGAAAAATTGTGTAAACTGTTTAAGGTAAATTTGCTGTTTTTCGCTTTATCATCTACAATTCCAGTGAACGCAAACGCAACAATAGCAAGGTGTAAGCTCATAATGAGCATCACCATCGGGGCCTTTCTTGCGGATTTTATTTGCGTTAACATAAAACAAAGGTAGGTTATATCCTAAATACTTTAACGAATTATTTTTATTAACAAACGTTAATAAGGGGTAAAAAGTTTGGTTTTGGTCAAAAAAAGTATAATTATTTGCTTAAATTAGGTAAACCATCACCCCATGAGCCAAAATCCGTACCGCGAAGACAGGGAAGAACTTAAGGAGTTAATCATTCAGTATCAACATCTTAAGCATGGCAGAAGTCACCCATTTTTAGAGGAAGACGCTTTTGAACGGATCATAGACTATTATGACGAGAAAGACGATTTGCCTGAAGCCATGATAGCTGCTGAATTAGCGCTGGAGCAATTTCCTTATTCGGCCAGTTTGATGATTAAAAAAGCTGATTTGCTATTAGCCACCAGAAAATATCAAGAAGCCCTTAATCTTTTAGAAACAGCTGAATTATTTGACAGTACCGATTTAAACCTCTTTATTTTGAAAACTGACGCCTATTTGGCGCTTGACCAACAAGCCAAAGCAGTAGAACTATTGGAGTCAGCCCTCCAATTATTTGAAGGGGAGGAGCGATTGGATTTGTTGTTTGAGTTGGCAGACGTGTACGATGATTACGAAGAATTTGATAAAGTGTTTGATTGTTTAAAACTGATTTTAGAGGAAGATCCCAACAATGAGGAAGCATTGTACAAAATATGTTTCTGGACAGATTTTACTGGAAGAAATGAAGAGAGCATCAAATTGCATCAGGCCATTATTGATAATCAACCATTCAGTGAATTGGCTTGGTTTAATTTGGCTGCTGCTTATCAGGGTTTAAAACTTTATGAAAAAGCCATTGATGCCTATCAATATGCGGTTGCCATTGATGAAAAATTTGATTATGCCTATCGCAATATGGGCGATGCCTATTTGCGTTTGCGCAAATACAAAGAAGCCATTGAAGTACTTGAAAAAGTGCTTGAATTAAGCCGGCCAGAAGACGTGATTTACGAAGCTATTGGACATTGCTATCATCGGATGGGTAAATTTGCACAAGCCAGATTTCACTATAAAAAAGCCGTGCATTTAAATCCAAGTGACAGCAAATTGCATTATAAAATTGCCGTCACTTATATGCTAGAAGAGCAATGGCAACCTGCAGCCAAACAATTGGAAAATGCTATGCGCATGAATCGTGCAGTACCGGAGTATAATTTGGCTATGGGCGAGTGTATGATGAATTTGGAACAATACAAAGATGCCATCATTTATTTTGGAACGGTTGTGAAACACAAACCAAAATCTGCATCAGGTTGGGAGGCATTGTTGCGCTGCTTAATTAAAGCAGACATGTTTGAAGAAGCTTACGAACAATGTGTAGCAGCCTTAGTAGCTACATCCGAAAAGCCCCTATTTTATTTTTATGCAAGTACGATTTTATTCATATTGGGCAAATCAAAAGAAGCTTTATTAAGGCTTGAAACTGCCATGGATAAAGCTCCCAAATTGCTGAAAAAATTTATGGAGTTAAATCCCGCTATATTACAAAACAACCAAGTGGTGGATATCATTGCTCGGTATAAGAAAGGAAAGAAAATATAAATATGTATTTTTGCCGCAAATAACCAGATTGGAATGAACTATAGACTTACACAAATACCAGAGCGCACACAACAACCCAGAACCGCCGGATTAACCATGGTGATGGATAAAGGCTTAAGCATTAATCAAGCCAAAGATTTTTTAAGTGTTGCAGGTCCGCATGTAGACATTGTGAAGCTGGGTTTTGGTACTTCATTTGTAACCCCCAATCTCCGTGAAAAATTAGCGGTTTACGCAGAAGCCAATATGCCCGTCTATTTTGGCGGAACCTTATTTGAAGCCTTTTTAATCAGAAATCAGTTTGATGATTATGTAGAAGTATGCAAGGATTATGGGGTTAGTTATATTGAAGTATCCGATGGGTCAATTACCATTCCTCATGCAGAGAAATGCGGGTATATCGAAAAACTGACCCAACACGCTACTGTTTTAAGCGAAGTAGGCAGCAAGGATGCTGCACATATTATTCCACCTTACAAATGGATTGAGCTCATGCGAGCAGAATTAGAAGCTGGATCTTCCTACGTGATTGCAGAAGCAAGAGAAGCGGGAAATGTAGGTATTTACAGAGGTAGTGGTGAAGTAAGAGAAGGATTGGTGCAAGAAATTTTAACCCAAATTCCTGCAGAGAAAATTATTTGGGAAGCACCTCAAAAAGCCCAACAATTGTATTTCTTAGAATTGATTGGTTGTAATGTGAATTTGGGCAATATTGCCCCCAATGAAGTATTGCCATTAGAAGCCATGCGAATTGGTTTAAGGGGCGACACTTTTCATCTTTACTTAGACAAAGCTTAGTATGCAATTATATGGCTTGGTTGGCTATCCACTAACGCATTCGTTTTCACAAAAATATTTTACTGAAAAATTTGCTCAATTGGGTATGGCTGAAACGCATGCTTATACCAATTTTTCAATTCCTTCAATTGAGGACTTACCAGTTGCCGTATTGCAAAATAAACACTTGCAAGGCTTTAATGTCACCATACCATATAAAAAACAGATTCTCTCGTTTTTGCACCAGCAAACCCCAGCAGTGCAAGCCATGGGTGCTTGCAATTGTGTGCGTATTCAGCAGCAGCAATTGATAGGATACAATACTGATATCATTGGTTTTGAACAATCACTCAAACCTTTTTTAAAGCAACACCATACCAAGGCATTGATCTTGGGAACAGGGGGTGCAGCGGCGGCAGTAGAATATGTCCTGAAGCAATTAGGGATCCAATGGGTTCATGTCTCTAGAACACCCGGCGCAAATGCACTCAGTTATGATGCGCTTGATGCGCAACTAATGGCATCGCATACGTTAATCATCAATACCAGTCCGGTAGGGCAATATCCTGCAGTGGATGATTCGCCCAATATACCTTATGAGCTGATAACACCTGCCCATCATTTGTACGATTTAATTTATAATCCTACAGAAACCAATTTTATGAAACAAGGCCTCAAACAAGGGGCTACCGTGCAAAATGGTTATCAAATGTTGGTGATTCAGGCAGAAGAAAGTTGGCGAATCTGGAACAGTTAGCCCAGTGTCAATTATTGTAATTGTTGAATGAGTGCTTCGGTTAAAGACTGCTTCTTTTTTGCTTGATAATCAAACAGCATCATTCCTGTTTTAGCTTTTACTGCAATCACTTCTTCAGATTCATGCAGTAGATAAACCTTGTAATATATGTCAAAACCTAGTTTGTCAAAATCACAAGCAACTAAGGCAATATTGATTTGATCTAAGTGGTTCAACTCTTTTTTATATTCAACCATGGCATCAGCCATAATCAATCCATAAGGACCAATCTGTAATTCGGCAAAGCCTCTAGACTGTAAAAATTGTTGACGGGCTTCTTGTAATAAAGACAAGACGGTATCATTGCCAACATGGCCACCATAATTTAAATCAGTTACTCTGATTTGTAATTGTGTGGTAAAGCTAAAATGCGCTGGCAAATTGATTTTTATGCGATTCATAGGTTTACGCCTTTTCTACTGCTGTTGCTAAAAACGCCAATAATTGTTGCATGGCTTTTTTGCGATGACTGTATTGGTTTTTTTCTGCTAAGCTCATTTCAGCAAATGTTTTTGTAGCCCCATCAGGCTTAAAAACTGGGTCATAGCCAAATCCTTCTTTGCCGCTTGCTTCTTTCATGATTTGGCCTTTACAAATGCCTTCAAACAAATATTCTTGCTCATTCCAAATCAAAGAAATGACGGTTCTGAATTGTGCAGATCTATTGGTAAATGAAGCCAAGTTGTGTAACAATAAGTCAATATTAGCTTGAAAATTTCTTGAATCTCCCGCATATCTTGCACTCTTTACGCCTGGTGCGCCATTTAACGCTTCCACTTCTAAACCAGTATCTTCACTGAAACAATTTTTTTGGGTGAGTTGATGTATCACGGCAGACTTTTCACTGGCATTGGCTTCTAGTGTTTCATGCGGTTCGGGAATATCAATCTCAATGCCAGCTTCAGCCAATGATAAAATTGATAAAACATCGCCTGTCACCGCTTTGATTTCTTTGACTTTATTGGCATTGTTAGTGGCAAATATTAAATCGATGGACGACATAGATTAGAGTTTGAAAATTAATTTAAGACTGACCCAAAGTTTGGTCTTTTCCAATTTTGCTTCTGGCTGGTCTCCTTCATATTTTGTTAGTGCGGGTGCTAATAAAAATTGGCAACCAGCGTATTGTTGCACTTGGTAATTGGGAATGACAAACGGCAGTTTTACCATTGCGGCTTGCACATCAAATAAAATGCACACTTTCGGATTCAATGCCGCTTTGATTTCTGCATAAGGAGCCAAATAGCGGGACAGATTCACCACAGCCACATCACCCATATTTAACTTACATGCCCCTAAAATTTTTGTTAAAAAGTCTAGACTGGATTCTTGTAAAAATGCAGCATTGGGTTCTTGCACCAATATCACAATATTTTGTTGATTATTGCCCAAATACCAATTGCTGGGTCTTTCCAATGCAGGGGTTGATAGGGTTGTATTTGGTAATTCCCGTTCAATTTCAATGGCTGTTTTTTCCGTTGCAAGCTGAGTCGTTTCAACAATAACTAAACTGCTTGGATATAAGCTCGCCAACACAAAATCGGGTAATTGTTCCTGCATGATAGAACCGTTTAAATATTAACAGTTGTTAGTTTTTTATTTTTTTTGTTTCTTTGCGCCAAATATAAAACTATGAACGCAGTACTGGACATAAACATTACCAGAGCAGAAAAATCTAAATTGGATACCATCAGTTTAGAAAATATTCCATTTGGTAGAGTGTTTACCGATCATATGTTGGTAGCGGAATACAGCAATGGTGTGTGGAAGAATGTTGAAATTAAACCGTATGAACCACTTCAATTTGATCCTTCGTTGGCAGCCCTGCATTATGGTCAGTCAATTTTTGAGGGGATTAAAGCCTATCGCAATGCAGAAGACCAAGCGGCCATTTTTAGACCATATGAAAATTTTAAACGTTTCAATATCTCGGCTACCAGAATGCAGATGCCTACTGTGCCAGAAGAAATTTTCATTGATGGCATGCGTGAATTGATCAAGTTAGATCGTAATTGGATTCCAACTTTACCAGACCATTCTTTGTACATCAGACCATTTATGTTTGCTACTGATGCGGTATTGGGTGTAAAGCCTTCTGACAGTTATCAATTCATGATTATTTTAAGCCCAACCGGTCCTTATTTCAGTACACCGATGCGCATTTTTGTTGAAGAAAAATATACCCGTGCAGTAACAGGTGGTGTAGGCTTCTCTAAAAATGCGGGTAACTATGGGTCAAGTATGTATCCAACGCAGTTGGCTAAAGAAATGGGATACGACCAAGTATTATGGACAGATGCCTATGAACATAAATATTTGCAAGAAGTAGGCATGATGAATGTATTTTTTATCATCGGCAATCAAGCAGTAACACCATCTTTAGAGGAAGGTACCATTTTAGCGGGCATTACCCGAATGAGTTCGCTAACTATTTTAGAAGAAATGGGACTTGAAGTGGTTGAGAAAAAAATATCTATCGACGAATTAATGGCAGCCTATAAAGCTGGTCAATTGCGCGAAGTTTTTGGTGCAGGAACAGCCGCCACTATTTCATTGATTAAGGAGTTAAGATATAAAGACGAGTCAATGTTTTTTGATACAGAAAGTTGGACCGTTGCACCAGAATTGAAAAAGCGATTAAACGATATCCGCCAAGGCAAAACAGCCGATTCACATGGATGGATGTTATCAATCTAAAATAACGCATATCAAAAAGCCCCTGTTGTTCATTCAACAGGGGCTTTGTTTTTATAGGGCCTATTATTGTTTAAAAAACTGCATGGATTGTTGGTGTCCGCCACTTGAAATTTGAATCAGGTATTGCCCATTGGGTAGCGTGGAAATGGGTATACTGACTTGTCCTTCTTTGATAATCCCTAATTCAACATTTTGTAAAAGCGTGCCAGATACACTGAAAATTTTAATGGTGCAATTGGCGCTCTCAGCCGCTTTAATGAATAGTTTGATTGCATGCTTAGCAGGATTGGGGAATAATTTGACTGTTAACCAATTGAATAATGGCAGGGTGGCTTTGGGAATGAGTTTGCCAATATAAAAGCGCTGTTTATGTTGACTTAAACTGTCTGCTGTGATATTGAATTGATAACTGCTGTCTTTTATCAATGGCAAGTATTGATTGGTATAGGTATCGTATAACACCAATGTATATCCTGTAGGCATAAACGCATCAGCCATCTGAAATTGATATTCACCAATCCCTGCATGATGTAATTCTATTGGAATCAGGGTTTGTTCAGAAAACAATCTGCTGTCAACAGCCAATGCATAGCCATCTGAAGATCGACTGAACAGATTCATGCCAGGATTTTTCAATTTAATGGCATCTTGCTGGTCCAATCCGTTCCGAGCACCTGATTGCTCGCGTATAATCAGTTGATCCTGCAATTGGTTCTGCAACTTCAATTGAATATTGGCATAAAAACCATTGTCTTCTTGAAACGCATCAATTACCCCTTTGTTCCAAGCTGTAGATTTAACCGCTTCAGTAAATGTTAACGTGTTTTCTGCACTGGTATCGGTCTGAACAATCAATGCTTCAAACGGATTCAAAATATGGTTTTGTGAAAACGGTAAAGTGGTATACCCTCCATTTTGACCAAGGGCTGGATTCCAAATATATTTGTAAGCCCGCACACCAGTTGA
>JAIXYL010000002.1 GCA_027490265.1 Sediminibacterium sp. | reverse complement strand
TTTGATGGCTGGAAAACCAACCCTTTAACCTGGGGTGCTGAAATCAATATTTCAATATCAAACAATTCCATCATCGCCTACTTTGATATTGATACGGATGCTCAAATGAATACTAAAGAAGAAAAAGCAATTTGGCGCATTTTCATCAACAATTTTAATCAATACATTCAAATTGGGACCTTTAATGAATCAAGCATTAATGATGCCATCGCTTTGAATAAGCGGAGCCGTATTAAATATTTAAGTTGGGGTATAATTGGCGCTTTAGCAGGTGGAGCTATTACGCTACTATTGAATGCGTTGGATGATGGTTTTTCATTACTTAACTACGTTTTTATTCCATTGATGGCCGCTCTTTTTCTGCGTTGGAAAAAGCGAGCAAGTAATTTTACGGCTTAATTAGTTAAGTCAAATTTGAATATTCCCAATAAAAAAACCCGACCGTTTGCACAGTCGGGTTGTATGTTAATCAGGAGACTGATTACTCCCAAATTTGATCTTTACCTTCTAACCAAAGTTTCACAGACTCGGTGGTCACTGACTTAGGACGCTCTAATGGCATGCCTAATGCTCTGTCCCAACATAAGCTGGCCATCACGCCTAATGCACGACTCACTGCAAATAGAACTGTATAGAATTCATACTCAACAAAACCATAGTGTACCAATAATGCCCCACTGTGCGCATCTACGTTTGGCCATGGATTTTTGATTTTACCCAATGATTGTAAAATTGGAGGAACAGTATCATAAATATTCCAAACCGTGTTTACTAATTTATCATCAGCCATATGCTTCTTACCAAATTCCATTTGTGCTGAGAAACGTGGATCTGTTTTACGCAATACCGCATGGCCGTATCCTGGAACAACCTTACCCGAATTCAATGTGTCTTGCACATATTGAGCGATTTGTTCTTTGCTAGGACTATCTGTACCTAATTTTTCCTGCATTTCAAAAATCCACTTAATTACTTCCTGATTGGCCAATCCGTGCAAAGGACCTGCTAAGCCATTCATACCTGCAGCATAACTTAGAAATGGATCACTTAATGCAGAACCAACCAAGTGGGTCGTATGCGCTGATACGTTACCACCCTCATGGTCCGCATGAATGGTCATGTACAAACGCATCAACTCTTTAAAGCTTTCGTCGTTGTATCCCATCATATGGGCAAAATTACCTGCCCAATCCAATAACCCATTGGGTTGAATATGTTCGTTATTCTTGTACTTTCTTCTGTATATATAGGCAGCTATTCTCGGCAATCGCGCAATCAAGTCCATGGCGTCGTCATAAGTAGCATCCCAGTAATCCTTCTTATTCATGCCATTGGCATATTGCTTGGCAAAATTGCTTTCGGTTTGTAATGCCATTACCCCCACTACAAACATGGTCATTGGATGCGTGCTCAAAGGCAATGCATCAATGGTTGCAAATACGTGGTTAGGCACATGGCTTCTGCGTTGCCATACACTGGTAATATGATTGGCTTGCTCTTCTGTTGGTAGTTCGCCCATCAACATTAAATAAAACAAACCCTCTGGCAATGGTTCTCCACCATTGGGGGCCTTGGGTAACTTTTCTTGTAATTCAGGGATTGAATAACCTCTGAAGCGGATGCCTTCCTGCGCATCTAATAGGCTGGTTTCGGTGACCAAGCCTGTGATGCCGCGCATTCCTTGGTAAATTTGGGCTAAAGTCACTTCACCCACTTTTTTATTTCCGTGTTCCTTAATGATTGACTTTATTTCTGCACTGGCCGTATCGGCCTTTGCTTTGAACCTGTCTTTAATTATTCCCATGGCAATCTGATGTTAGATAAACGAATGCTTCAAAGTTAATTGAAGTTCTACCTACTACAAAATCAATGCCAGTCTTGTTCTAAAATTTCACAAATTATTATTTTGGAGCAGTCCGATAGAGGTAGACCACTACAAACAAAAAAATCATGTTGGGAATCCATGCCGCTACAAGGGGAGGCAGGTTGCCCTTGGTTGAAAAAATGGTAGAAAATCGGTCGGTGATAATGAAAAGCGCCGCGGTTACAAATCCCACCGCTAGGTGGACCCCACTCCCTCCCCTCACTTTTCGGCCTGCTACAATTGCCCCAATAAGGGTTAATAAAATGACGGTTACACAGGTTGCGTCTCGGCGGTATCGTTCCACTTTTAAGCTGTTCAAGCCCTCTGATCCTCTCAGTTCTTCTAAAGCGATGAATCGGGTTAACTCGGGTGTGGTTAATTTGTCCTTGGTGTATTTGTCTTTGGTTAAATCAGATGGCTTAAAATTGAAATTCATTAAGCGAGAAGTCTCTTGCACCAATTTTTCTTGCATCGGTTTGAGCTGTCGATCAATCAACATATCGAGTTTCCATTTCTTACTCGCGGTATCCCAAATAATGGATTCTGCTCTTAGGTTTTCGGTAACCGTATTGCCCTTTACTTTATAAAAAAACACAGGACCGCCTCGTTTCACCAACGTATCATAATAATGAATCCCCGCATAGGTAAACGAATCAATGCGCAAATAAATATGGTTTGATTGACTAAGCAATGCATTGTAACTGGAATTGGCATCAATGTATTTGGCTTCAAAATTACCGCGCAACACATTTGCCTTCGGCACAATATATTGATTGGCAAACCAAAGAATTGTGGCCATTAAAATACCTCCTATCCAATATGGTCTGAGCCATCTTGAATAACCAGTGCCGCTGGCTAATATGGCAATGATTTCACTATTGCCCGCCATTTTTGATGTAAAGAAAATGACAGCGATGAATACAAACAAAGGAAACAATAGCGCAAGAATATGCGGAATAAATCCAGCATAATAATCCGTTACAATTCTGCGAAACCCAAGTTGTGAGCGCACAAAATCATCGGTTTTTTCACTCACATCTACCACTACCGCAATCACTGCAAAAAGAAAAATAGCAAAGAAGAACGTTGTGAGGAATTTTTTGAGTATGTACCAATCCAGTTTCTTCATCTCCTCAAAGATAGAAAAATACATCCATGAAAATGGATGTATCAATGTCTGGGTTTCAGTAGGTAGCGGATTAGTAAGCACTTCTAAATTACGCTTGCGCTTGCAGACCTACTGGCTTTTATTATAAAAGTGAATAAATAAAAAATGCGTTTGCGCTTATCCACATCAATGGTTTAGCTGGGCGGATTATAGCCGCTGCTTTACAATCTGGTCTTTAATTGGGTAATCATGTTGTTTTTCCAACTTGCAAAACTGTTGTTAAGAATTTGTTGACGCGCTTCACCAACCAACCATAAGTAAAAACTGAGATTATGAATACTGGCCAATTGTAATCCTAAGATTTCATCGGCTACAAATAAATGTCTTAAATACGCTTTTGAATAATACTGACTTGGCTCACTGGGTAATCCTGCATCAATCGGACTAAAATCGGTGGCCCATTTTTTATTGCGAATATTGATGACCCCCTGTGTGGTAAACAGCATGCCATTTCTGCCATTGCGCGTTGGCATTACACAATCAAACATATCAATCCCCAAATCAATACAGGACAATAAATTCCAAGGTGTACCCACGCCCATTAAATAACGCGGTTTGTCTAAGGGCAAGAACTCCGTGCAATGCGCTGTGAACTCATACATCATGTCTTCTGGTTCTCCTACACTTAACCCACCAATGGCATTACCAACAGCACCACGAGATGCAATAAACTCACAGGATGCTTGTCTTAAATCTTTGTAGGTACTGCCTTGCACTATGGGGAATAAATTTTGCGTATACCCATATTTATCAGGGGTTTCAGCCAATCGGTTGATGCACCGATCTAACCAACGATGGGTTAGCTCCATGCTTTTTTTGGCATACTCATAGGTGCTTGGATATGGTGGACATTCATCAAATGCCATGATGATATCTGCCCCAATACTCCGCTGTATATCCATCACATATTCCGGAGAAAACAAATGTCGGCTGCCATCAATATGCGATTGAAATACTACACCTTCCTCTTTAATTTTTCGATTGGCTGCCAATGAAAACACTTGATAACCGCCACTGTCCGTTAAAATGGGGCGATCCCAACCATTGAAACGGTGTAATCCACCCGCGGCTTCTAAAACGGCTGTACCTGGTCTTAGATACAAATGATAGGTATTGCCTAAAATAATTTGAGCTTGTACGTCTAGTTTAAGTTGTTGTTGCGTAACGGCTTTAACAGAGCCCACTGTACCAACAGGCATGAATATGGGCGTTTGAATACTGCCATGGTCTGTCTGTATCACCCCTGCTCTAGCGGCTGAATCCTTAGCGGTATGGTTTAGTGTAAAACTTAGTGCGGCCATCCTGCAAAAGTAGTGGTCTTTGCCCTATTTTTGCGGCATGATCATACCCGCAATTGTCTGGACTATTTGTTTCGGCGTTTTCTGTACCGTTATAGCCATCCAAGTGTTTTATTACTTGTACTTTTTTAGAAGAATGGCTTATTATAAATCCCCAGAAAAAGAGATTTCTGTAGAACATCCCGTATCGGTTATTATATGTGCAAGAGATGAAGCGCATAATTTAGTGAAAAACTTACCCGGTGTATTGGTGCAAGATTATGCAACCACACACGAAGTAGTCTTGGTAAACGACAACTCTACCGACGAAAGCAAATATGTAATTGATGAATTCAAACGCTCTTTCAAAAACTTGACGATGATTGAGTTGACGCAGGAAGCGAAAATGATTAGTGGCAAGAAATTTCCATTGTCCATGGGGATCAAAAGCGCTAAGTATGAAATTGTTTTATTAACAGACGCAGACTGTGTTCCAGCTTCTGAAAACTGGATTAAAAAAATGCAAGGGGCTTATGAAGACCACACTGAAATTGTTTTGGGCTATGGCGCTTATCATAAAAAACCAGGATTACTCAATAAATTGATTCGTTTCGAAACCTTTCATACCGCGCTTCAATATTTTTCTTACGCATTGGCTGGCAAACCCTATATGGGCGTGGGTAGAAACCTGAGTTACAAAAAAGAATTGTTCTTTAAAAACAAGGGCTTCTCTTCCATCAATCAAATCCCTAGCGGTGACGACGATTTGTTTATTAACCAAGTAGCCAAAGCAGAAAACACGGCGATACTTTTAGACCATGATACCCATACTCTAAGCGATCCTAAAAACAGTTGGGGTGAATGGATGACCCAAAAATACCGTCATTATTCTACGGGCAAGTATTATAAGCCCATTCATCAGTTTTTATTAGGCCTTTATTCAACCAGTTTATTTTTAGTTTATCCCTTGTTGGTGTTGAGCATTTTGTTTTTTAATTGGCAATTAGCTGTAGGTGTGTTTGCATTGCGCTTTATTGTGCAAGCTATTGTGCTGTATAAAGGCATGCAACAACTGAATGAAAAAGACTTGTATCCTTGGTTCTTGTTTTTTGATATTTGGATGTTTTTTTATTACCTATTTACTGTACCTGCAATATGGAAAGCACCCCGCAAAAACTGGAGCTAATCACCCAATACTTCGACGATTTCACCCCTGTTCAATTAGAGCAGTTTAGGTTATTAGAAGCACTCTATAAAGATTGGAACGCCAAGATCAATGTAATTTCAAGAAAAGACATTGAAAGCATCTATTTGCACCATGTGCTGCACTCCTTGAGTATTGCAGCAGTTGCAGATTTTTCTAAAGGAATGCAGGTAGTGGATATTGGCTGTGGTGGCGGATTTCCCGGAGTTCCATTAGCCATTTTTTTTCCGGATGTGCAATTTTATTTGGTAGACAGCATTGCCAAAAAATTAAAAGTGGTAGATGCAGTTTGTGAAGCAGCAGGGATCAAAAATATTACAACCAAACATACCCGAGCCGAAGATATTACCAATCGCAAATTTGATTTTGCAGTCTCAAGAGCCGTTGCGCCATTAAAAGAATTATTAAAATGGAGCATGCCCCTCATTAAAAAGCCCACTACACCAATTGCAGAGGGCGGTATAAGAAATGGCTTAATCTGTTTAAAAGGCGGTGACCTCAATCAAGAAATATTTGAAAGTGGTGCCCGCCCTAAAATGATGCCCATTAATAAAATTTTCCCCGAAGCGTACTTCGAGGAAAAATATATCATTCACGTAGCGAAATAATATTGCTTTACATTATCGCAACCACGTGGCTGTTTAATCTGGGATGACCAATTTATTATTGGTTCTATTGAGATCAGCTAATCGCAAGCTTGGATCAATTTCAATAGATTTAATATCACCAACCGATTTGCTGGTGGTGAATGTATAATCTGGATGCGTCCATTTCCAAGGCGCATGAACGGTTCTAGGCATGTTTGATTCTGCTGGCTTTGTGCCATACATGATGTTCAATGGCATATAATGCAATTCTTGCGAGCCATCCTTATAAGTGACCAATACATCAATAGGCATTGGCATTTTACCAATGCGCTTAATGGTAATGGCTGCTTTATTGTCTGCCATGGTAATATCGCCCACTGCGTAGTCAATGGTTTTGGTACTGTTGATCCAATACTCTTTGTACCAATCCAATTCTAAGCCACTGATTTTTTCAGCAACACGAATAAAATCATTGGGATTGGGATGCTTGAATTTCCAAGTATTGTAATAGGCCAATAAGATTTTATCTCTTGTATCAGCGCCAGTGATATAACCCAATTGCTCCATGAATACGGCACCTTTGCTGTAAGCCGCAGAACTATAGGCATAATTGGTGTTAAAATGATCGGCATGTGTACTCGCAGGTTCTTCATAACCACTTCTGGCCAGTCTATAATACCCTTGATAAGTACCATTGTACCAAAAACCTGGGCTGTTTCTTAGGGTTGCCATAGCCCTGGTACTTGAGTAATCGGTGAAGCCTTCATCCATCCATGGATACAAAGCTTCATTACTGCCTAAAATCATTTGGTACCAGCTGTGCATCCATTCATGAATGGCTGTACCAATGCTGGCAGTTTTAATTAAAGTAGCCATTGGGTATTCCATGCCACCATCGCCCCCTTGTACAAACGTGTATGTTTTATAAGGATATGCACCAAAGGTTTTGGCGATGATAGGATAAATCAACGCACAAGTATCAGCCATTTTCTGCCAACGATTTTCTAATGAATCTACTTGTTTGTATACCACTCTCAATAATGGACCACCCTGTGTTGTTCTGGTAATTAGCTTGTAGTTAGGATCTGCTGCCCACATGAAATCGTGCACATTATTGGCCTGCCATTTCCAGGTTAATGTATTGCCTGTTACGGGTTTTACAGCAACACCTTTGGCTTCATACCCAAATCCTACTTCATTAGGATTCAATAAATCGCCACCTGCAGTTACCAAGTATTTTTTATCAATGGTAATGTTCACATCAAAATCGCCCCATACACCATAAAATTCTCTTGCGATATATGGATTGGCATGCCAACCTTGATAATCGTACTCAACTACTTTTGGATACCATTGAGACATACTGTAGCGGATGCCTTCGGCATTATCTCTACCACTTCTTCTGATTTGCAGAGGCACTTGTGCTTCAAACACCACATCCATGGTGATTTTTGTTTTAGGCAAAATGGGTTTGGCCAAAACAATTTCTAAAATGGTTTCGTGTTCAATTAATTTTTGAGCAACCCCGTTAATCATGACGGATGTTACATGCTGATACCCAATTTCATCTGGGGTTAATTTACTTATGCGGTCTTTCACACGTGCATCCCAATCTAAACCATCGTTGTTGCGTCTAGGATCCGATAATTTGGTTTTGCCCAATTCTCTACTTCTTACATCCATGCTGCTATTGGGTTGAAATGCATTCCAATACAAGTGCATGAATACTTTGCCTAGCGTATCAGGGGATTGATTAAAGTAATCAATTTTCTGTGTCCCTGTAAACCGATTGGTTTCAACATTCATGTTTACATTCATGGTATACTTGATCTTTTGCTGCCAACGATCTGGCTGCGCCATCACAACTGTACTCATGAAAAATGTTCCAAGTAAAATAGAAAAATTGAATATCCGCATAATATTAAATTGAGGTTAAGTCAAAATAGTCTATAAATATATTGCAATCTGCATTAGTCTGCACCTGCTACCACCAATACAATTTCACCTTTCACCGATTTGGCTTTAAAATAATCAGCCACTTCACGTAAGGTACCTCGTTTGTTTTCTTCAAACAGTTTGGTCAACTCTCTAGCCACCGAACAGCCACGAGTCTCCCCAAAATATTGGGCCATGTCTTCTAAGGTTTTTACCAAACGCATTGGGCTTTCATAAAAAATCATGGTGCGTTCTTCTGTTGCCAATTGTTTCAGAAGGGTTTGCCGTCCTTTTTTTATGGGAATAAATCCTTCAAATACAAAGCGATTGGTGGGTAATCCACTGTTCACTAAAGCGGGCACAAATGCTGCAGCACCTGGCAAACATTCTACCCTAATTTGTTTTTGAATGCAGGCGCGCACTAATAAAAAAGCGGGATCAGAAATACCTGGGGTACCAGCATCCGTAATCAATGCCATGGTTTTACCCGCAGCCAGTTGATCCACCAAATGGTCCACAATTTTATGTTCATTGTGTTGGTGATAAGGGCTTAATGGTTTTTGAATTTGATAATGTTGCAATAATTTAGACGAGGTTCTGGTGTCTTCGCACAAAATCAAATCCACTGTCTGAAGTATTTCCAGTGATCGCAAGGTAATATCCTTCAGGTTGCCTAAAGGTGTGGGAACTAAATACAGCAAATTAACCGTTTATGGTAATCTCAAAAAATTCCATGACCTGATTAGCCAATAACTGCTTAGCCGCTTTCTCTGCGATGGCTTTGGCTTCTTCGGCATTGGCTGCTTCAACCACCAATGTAATATGTTTACCAACTCTTACATCTTGTACTTCATGAATGCCAAGGTTGGCCAAGCCACCCAAAACGGCTTTCCCTTGAGGATCTAACAAATCTTTTAACGGCATTACATTGATGGCTACTTCAAACTTCATGATTCAGTTGGTTTAAACAGCAAAGATAGAATTACATACGCAATAAATCCTGCTGAAATTGCCAGCCAGCCAAAAAGAAACCCAACTGGCAGTGCAATGAATAAGATGATTAAAAAGGGTAATATTTTTTGGAAGCTTAAGCTGTTAAACTTTAAAGCCAGCATTGGCACTGTAGACACCATGCCTGCACTTAATACAAGCACCAATCCGTACCAAAGCCATTTATTCAATAATAGGTCTAGTATCCATGCGTCTTGTGCATACCAATTCACCAACGGAAAGGAAGCCACTAATATACCTGCGGCTGGTATGGGTATACCTTTAAAGCCAACCGACTTTGTGGTATCTAAATTAAATCGAGCCAAGCGGTATGCGCCTGCGCAAGGATAAATCAAGGCTGGCAAATAGAGTGCAATGGGAGTGTCTAATCCACCCTCATGACTGGCATAGGCAAAACGCAAGAATTGCACTAAGATTAAACCAGGTGCAACACCAAAGCTGACTACATCTGCCAATGAATCCAATTGCTTGCCCATATCTGAACAAGCACCTAACCATCTTGCAACAAATCCGTCTAAAAAATCTACGAATGCTGCTGCAAAAATCAACCAACTGGCCATCATCATTTTCTCTGGTATGGCCACAAGGCCATCTCCCTCGGCGTGATAAGCCAATCCTGGTTGCAGAATGTATAAAATGGCGGTGCTGCCTAAAAATAAATTAACCAGCGTAAACACATTTGGAATTTGTTGCTTCATATTAGCGCTTCATGAATGATTCAATGGCTTCTACTGTAATGGGAATTTGCTTCATCAGATCAATATTACCATTTTTGGTGATCCAGACATTGTTCTCAATGCGCACCCCCATTTGTTCTTCTTCAATATATATACCTGGCTCTATCGTGAACAACATTCCCGCTTTAATGGGTTCTGTTCTGGTGCCCAAATCATGAACATCTATACCCAAATGGTGCGAAATGCCATGGTATAAATATTTACGATAGGCTCTGTTATCAGGGTCTTCATTTTTTACATCCGATTTTTTCAGCAAACCAATTTTTAAAAATTGTTGGGTGGCGGCTTCTCCCACTTTATCGGTGTACGCTAAAATACTGATGCCTGGTTTTAAAATTGATTTGGCATAGTTGTGCAAATCTAAACAGGCATTGTATACTACTTTTTGGCGTTTGGTGAATTTGCCATTCACCGGAATGGTTCTGGTTAAATCGGCACAATAACCGCCGTATTCAGCCCCAAAATCCATTAAGATCAAATCTCCATCCTTGCATTTTGCATTGTTGCTGACATAGTGCAGGGTTCTGGCATTATCGCCACTGGCAATAATACTGCCATATGCAGGGCCAGTAGCTCTTTGGCTTAAAAAACTGTGCCAAATTTCAGCTTCAATTTCGTATTCATACACCCCAGGTTGTATGAATCTCATTAAGCGTCTAAATGTTTGATCGGTGATGTCAATGGCTTTTTGCACCACCACTATTTCTTCTTTGGATTTAATGGCGCGCAAAGTTTTCATGATTTTTGCAGAGCGCATGAATTGATGCAATGGATACTGCGCTTTCATTTCGTCAATGAATCGGTATTCTCTGGAGCGAATGCTCGATGCTTTGCGATCATTTTCGTTGCTGTCTAAATAAATATGATCGGCCAAGTGTATCCAACCTTGTAACAACGCATCCAAGCTGTCTAGCCATACAACCGTTGCCATGCCTGAAATGGCTTTGGCTTCAGCGGCTCTGAGGCGTTTGCCATCCCATTTTTCTTTTAGTTCATTCGGTCTTACCAATACCAAAACCTCTCTGAATTTGGGATCTGGATTGTCGGGAAATAAAATTACCATGGAGTCTTCTTGCACAATGCCACTCAACCAATACAAATCACTGTTTTGCTTAAACGCGTGTAAGGCGTCTCCATTGCTTGGCCATTCGTCATTGCTTACAAAAATGGCAATGCTGTTGGGCAATAATTGACTAACAAATCTTTTGCGATTGTTGATAAAAATAGCGGGGTCTAGCGGTGCGTACTTCATGCGTCACGAATTGTGGAACGCAATATATAAAGTTTGAAGCACTTAAAACCGAACCGTTGGACATTTCACGGACCTTCCGAGTGAGCTGGTGAAAATACCCTGCTTAACTATGGATAATTCATAGGCACCCCGGGCTGCATTGAGTCTGCCCAAAGAAGAAATAGTGGCGTCGTAATTCACAGTAATTTTTAGATCATTGATTTGATAGCCTACCATTGGGATAATGGCATCCGCATTTCTATAATACAAGCCAACAATCATTTGTTGCAGCCCATTGCCGCCTAAATTTCTATTGGCATTGACCCCCATCACCAATTCACTTGAATTACCTACAGAACTAAAATAAATATTTGGATTAACAATCCAGAGGTCTTCAATTTTTAAACTCGCATTGGCAAACAAATTATACCGCATAGGCACACTTGCTTCACTAATATTGGCAGCAAAAAAACTTTCCTTTGGTCGATTCAAATGCATCAATGATACCCCCGCATTAAAGTAAAAATTCTCTGAAGCAAAATAGGCATAATTCAATCCCATATTGATATCTAAATATCCTACTTGACTAAAAGCAAAGGGTTCAAATGAGGGAATGGCAACATCAAAAAATTGTCCGTTCCACTGGTTGTCGAAATTGAGTTTATTGATGTCTACTCGCTTGGTAGTAATGCCTGCACTAAAGCCTGCACTCAACAAACTGTTGTATCCCAACATTTGGTGCCAAGCAACAGACAAAGAGGCAGCTGTTGCGCTGAGCTGTCCCTGTCCTGCAACATCTTTCATAATACTACCACCAATGCCCATCCATCCATTCTCAAAACGATTGGCAAATAATTTGGTATCGGCCCATACACCCATGGTTTTATAAGGTACACCAACTGAAGCCCATTGGGTTCTGTAATTCATGCCTGCGCGATAATCGTAATCAGGATTGAACCCTGTATTCGCTGGATTAATCAGTAGGGGTGAATTAAAGTATTGTGAATAATTAAGTGCTTGTGCATGTACCGCTTGCTGGCCCATCATCCAGGTCCACAACACCAATAGACTATATATGAATTTGGTTTTCTGCATTATCTCAATAATGTTATATCGCCTTTTTTAGTGGCTTTTTCCTTGGTACTGAATTCTAATTCTAATGTATAATGGTATACTTCCTGAGGTTGCAATTTGCCATTGTATGTGCCATCCCAACCCTGCGAAGGACTGGTTCCCACAAACAATAACTTACCCCATCGATTGTAAATTTTCCAATTCATTTTTGCAATCCCAAAACCCTTTACAAAAATGCGATCATTGGTGCCATCGCCATTTGGTGAAAATGCATTGGGCACATTAAAGCCTGGCACAATGGTCACGACGACTGGCACACATGCCGTATCCGAACAACCCGCATCATTGTATGCAATCACACAAGCATTATAAGTGCCACTGGCATTGTACAAGTGTCTAACAGTAGTATCTGATCTAACCGCATTCAATGAATCTCCATCTCCAAAAGTCCATTTGTATCGATTGGCTCCAAAACTACTGTTGATAAAAGTTACAGGTGTATTGGGTTCAGTTGGGTCTGGCGTAAAACTGATACCCGCTGTTGGATTATCTCTCACACTAATTGAGAAGACAAGCGTATCGGCAATATTACAAGTAGAAGAATCAATGGCAATCAAACGAACATTATAAGTACCTACAGCAGCATACAAATGTTGTGGTGATGTTTGTGTGGATGTTCCCCCATCACCAAAGTCCCATAGAAATGTTCTGCCGGCTAAGGATACATTATTAAAGACTGCGGTATAGGGCACACAACCTATAGATGGTGTTTGCACTCTTGCATCTACCAAAGGAGAAATTCTTAACTGAATGGTTGTACTGTCTTGTTCATTACAGAAACTGGTATCAATTAAAATCAACCTTACATTGTATGTGCCTGGGGTTGCATAAGTATGCGTGACTGATCCAAAGGACGCAACCTGCCTGGTGCCATCTCCAAAATCCCATCGGAAAGCATTGGCACCAAACGCTCGTGGCGCAATGGATGTATTATCGAACCGATAGGTCAAGGATTCGCAGGGTAATAACTTATTGGGTGTAAAAGAAAGGATGGCTTCATCTGCTCTTACACGCATGGTGATGAACGATGTATCACTGATATTACAAGTAGCTGAATCAATGGCAATCAACCGCACATTGTAAACACCTACATTATTAAACGTGTGTGTGATGGAAGGATTATTGGTGGTTACTTCTGGAGAGCCATCGTTAAAATTCCATCGATACGATTTGGCCAACTCGAGTGTATCTGAAAACACTACAGTCAAAGGAACGCAGCCCGATGTGTCTCGGGGTACACCATTAATGGCGGTTTTAATCCCCCCGCCAACGCCTGCTAAATTAAACGCAATTTTAATCGCCAATAAATTACAAGAATTACTGCGATTGGTGGTTGACCATGCACCACCAGTGCCGATGATTGGTCGGCTCGGATCACCAGTTCGTCTACAAGAACATATGGATTGATAGATGGTACCATTGGGATCAAACCGGCTTGTACCTCCATCCACATGGTCTGCAAAACCTCCAGTTTGTCCAAAAAATGACCCATACAATTGACTTTGTGCGTCACGTTCTAATACAAAGAAATAAAAATCAGCACCATCTGTTGACGACTGATAGGCATCGGAAGTAATTGGCAAATTATTAATCGCAGTTGTTGGGAAACTATTGATATTACTGCCCCCCCAGCCTGATACATATACATTGCCGCATCGGTCTACTAAGAATGCAGAAATTGATAAATTTGGTAAACTGGCGTTAGTCGTACCAAAATTGGTGAAGTAAATAAAATTAGATAAGTCGGGTTGCAACTTTGCGATAAATTGTTTCCCTGAATTTTGTCCGGGATTGCGATTATTATAAGGTGAATTAATAGGAGTGAACACACCGGTGGTAGTTCCCACTATATATGGATACCCTTGTCGATCAAATTGAATACCAAAAATGACATCTACCCTATCTGTACCGATATAACTGGTACTATTGATAGTAGAACCGTCTGGTGAAATGATGCTGATAAATCCATCTACTTCACCTCTTCTACTATTAAAACTTGGGGCTGCGTTGGATCTGCCTGGCATATCTGAACTAGCTGTTGCACCTGCAACATAAATGGCATTATTGGCCGGATTGATGGCCAATACAAATGCTGCATCGTCATCACTCCCACCCAAATAACTCGAAAACAATACCTGTGATAAATTGGCATTCATTTTAATCAATACACCGTCCTGCATTCTGTTATCGCCGCTTGTTCTTGCTGCTCCATGGTTGCGTTGAAATGCTCCAGGAGTAGTTGGAAAATCAGTTGACTGTGTAACGGATGCTAAAATGATATTACCTTGGTTGTCAAAAATCACTTCACTACGCGCGTCATCTCCATAATTTCTTCTAGTTGTCTCTGGGCCTAAAGGCGAATCATAATTGGGTCTGATATTAACCCCATCCCTACCTTCTCCACCAATTCGTACTGAGCCAACCAATGCGGTTCCACTGGGGTTTAATTTGGTCAAGACAATATCAAAAATACCACCTCCATCACCATAAAGTGGGAAAGCTGCGGCTGTTGGATAATTGCTCCCCGAAGAAGTTCTGCCAGCTATGACCAAATTGCCAGCTGCATCGGCTACCAAACTATGTGGTTGTTCATTACCATTTCCACCAATATAAGTGGCATAAATTAAACTGGTGCCGCCTGGCTCAAACTTTAAAATACCCATATCAAATCCAGTGATCGTACCTTCTGTTACCCCACCGCCAAAGCCTGATTGAAAAGCCCCATTAGTAGTTGGAAATCCGGGACTAAAGACCACACCACCTGCATAAAAATTACCCAGTAAATCATAGGTTGCTGTAAAGCCCCAGTTATCGGCCCTACTGCCAGAATAACTGATGAATACGGGTTGTGGATCAATAACAAGGGTAGTGTTTTTATTGTAGTTTGGATCAACCGATAACTTCACCAAATTGCCTTTTATTTCATAACCTGCATTGACTTCTTTACGTTCTCCATCAACAATTTGATAACTGTATGGAATGGTTTCCTGTAATGTACCAACCGATGTCTTGATTTGGAGTGCACCATTCTTTAAACTCATACCGTTGGTACCTTCAAAAAACATCACCAACTTAGCTGGGTCACCACCAGGATGTACAATGATATCGTATTTCAATACCCCATTATTGGTGTAATAACGAATATCAATATTGGGATACATATTTTTATACGTAACCGATTGAAAGGTTTTACAATTTGATGCCCATTTGCTTGGATCGTTGCCGATAAAATAATTGCTGACCCCGCTCAATGGTTTGTCTGATACAATCGTCGGATTAGGATTAGCATTTAGAAACTTCACTTCATAAGCGTGTGAGCGCAGTGTATAAGATTCCTCGGAACTAAACTTTGGATTGACGTCTGATTTTTGAGTGGCTGTTTGGTGTTGATGCGCTACGTGTTTAGACTCGGATATGGCCGCATAATCGTCCACATTGTGTTGCAATACCCTGTATCCATTTTTGGTTAAAGCGAAAGCACTGGCTGGCATCTCGCTTTTAAATTGAATGGATGCTGGCCATTGCCCTTTATTTTCTACAAAATCTAAATATCCTTGTCCATGCACTGTGAGTACATGCAACAATAACAACCATATTAATCCAATGTATTTCCGCATCACTATCTTAAGTTACGATATTTTACTCCAGCCCTGTTTTAATTGTTGAGAGGCCAAGTAATTTTTTAACAAAGCATTCTCAGGTAAATCCAAGTACAAATCTTGTTCCACAATTTGTTCGGCCTGTGTTTTGGCCAATTCTAAAAGCGCTTTGTCATTAACAATACTTGCCAACTTAAAGTTCAGTGCTCCACTCTGTCTGGTGCCTTCAATATCGCCTGGACCCCGCATTTCTAGGTCTTTTTCTGCAATTTTAAAGCCATCATTTGTAGCACACATGATAGAGATACGTTCTTTAGCTTCTTTGCTGGCTTTGCTGCCCGTTAATAAAATGCAAAAACTTTGTTCACTACCCCTACCAACTCTTCCTCTTAACTGGTGCAATTGTGATAACCCAAATTTTTCAGCACTTTCAATCACCATCACTGAGGCATTTGGTACATTCACCCCTACCTCAATCACCGTGGTACTGACCATGATTTGTGTATCGCCTTGCACAAACCGTTGCATATTGGTTTCCTTTTGATCGGTAGGCTGTCTGCCATGAACCATGCTGATGCGATAATTAGGCTCTGGAAAAAAACTTTTGACCTGCTCATAGCCTTGCATCAAGTCTTCATAACTTAATTTTTCACTTTCCTCAATTAATGGATAAATAAAATAAGCTTGTCGACCTTTGGCTATTTCTTCTTTTACAAATCCCATGACACTTGCCCTGGCCATTTCGTTGCGATGCACAGTTTTAATGGGCATTCTGCCGGGTGGCAATTCATCCATAATACTGTATTCTAAATCACCATAAGCGGTCATTGCCAGCGTTCTTGGTATGGGTGTAGCAGTCATCACCAATACATGTGGAGGTATCACCGATTTAGTCCATAGTCTGGCCCTTTGCGCAACCCCAAATCGATGTTGCTCATCCACAATCACCAAACCCAAATGTTTAAATTGAACTTTGTCTTCAATAATGGCGTGTGTGCCAACTACAAAATGAATGCTGTCTTCTTCCAGTCCTTTTAATATTCTTTTTCTTTCAGCTGTTTTGGTACTGCCAGTTAAAAGCGCCACTTCAACAGGCATATCTTTTAATAAGCTGGTTAAGCTTTGATAATGTTGTTGTGCCAATATTTCGGTAGGTGCCATTAAAGCACTTTGATAGCCATTGTCTGCCGCTAATAACATACTCAGTAATGCCACAATGGTTTTACCACTGCCAACATCCCCTTGCAATAAGCGATTCATTTGTTTGCCCCTGGCCGTATCCTGTCTGATTTCTTTGAGCACCCGCTTTTGTGCACCCGTTAATTCAAATGGCAGATACTGTTGATAAAAATCATTGAAATAACTACCCACTTTTTCAAAGACGACACCCTTGCTGTAATTGTTGCGCTGCAATCGCACCAACTGCAATCGGATTTGTGCAATAAAAAATTCTTCAAACTTCAGGCGCTCTAATGCTTTTTTAAAATGCAATTCGGTCACCGGAAAATGAATATTGGCAAGGGCTTCAAAGCGGCCCAATAACTTTAAATTGGTCAATACTTTTTGTGGAATATTTTCAGGCAAATCTTTGGGGGCCAATTGTTGGAACAATGTGTAAGTTAACTTAGCTAGCTGCCTTCCATTTAAACCCCTTGCCTTTAATTTTTCTGTGGAGGGATATACAGGCTCTAGAAATGCTTTGCCACTCATTTTGGCTGGCTCAAATACTTCAATTTCAGGATGCACTATTTGAGGCTTGCCATTGAAGTAAGTAGTTTTGCCAAACACCAAATAGTCAGAGCCAATGTATAAACTTTTCTGAACCCAACTGATGCCTTGAAACCAGGTTAATTCTAAAATACCAGAAGCATCTTTAATTTGAGCGACCAACCGTTTGGCTCTTTTTTCACCAATGATATCAAACTGTATCAATCTGCCAGCTACCTGTATATATTCTGTTTGAAAATTGATATCGGCGATGGCACTTACTTTGGTTTTATCGATATGCCTTATGGGATAATGCTGCAATAAATCATTGAAGGTAAAGAGCTCTAATTCCTTCTTAAGCATATCCGCCCTAAGTGGGCCAACCCCCTTAAGGTATTCTATTGGTGAAGCAAGTATGGTATTTGTGGCTGAAATGGTGCTAATAAAATGGTTCCGGGTACAATTTCCGATTTCTTTTGATGCCAACCATAAAAAACCAAACTCTATATTTATCTTCGCCCACATGGAAAAAGAGGTTGTAGTAAGTGGCATCAGGCCTACCGGATTTTTACATCTGGGCAATTATTTTGGTGCGATGCGCAATTATGTGCGCATGCAAGACGATTTTAATTGTTACTTTTTTGTAGCCAATTGGCATAGTTTAACCACACATCCAGACACCAAGGAATTAAAGAACAGTGTATATAGAGTCATTGCAGAAAATGTGGCTTGTGGATTAGATCCTGAGAAAGTAGCATTTTATGTTCAAAGTGATATTCCAGAAATTGCTGAGTTGTACTTGTATTTGAATATGTTGTCTTACAAGGGTGAATTAGAAAAAACGGTAACATTCAAAGAAAAAGTAAGATTACAACCAGATAACGTGAATGCTGGTTTATTAACGTATCCCGTATTACAAGCCGCAGATATCATTATTCAAAGAGCCGTAAAAGTGCCCGTTGGTAAAGACCAGGAACAACATTTAGAAATGGCCAGGAATTTTGCTGACCGCTTTAACTATCGTTACGGAGAAGTATTCCCCTTGCCATATGCCTTTAACTATGGCAATGACTTAATCCGCATCATGGGCTTAGATGGCAATGGCAAAATGAGCAAAAGCGAAAATCAAAATGCCACCCTTTATTTGGCCGACACCGATGAAATGATTCGTAAGAAAATCATGAAAGCCAAAACTGATCAAGGGCCAGAAGCACCTCATTCGGAAAAGCCTGATTACATACAAAATCTATTCACCATGATGAAGTTGGTGAGTGCACCCGATACTTTACAAAAATTTGAAGATGATTTTAATGCCAGCTCTGCGGGCCAATGCATCATCCGTTATGGGGATATGAAAAAGCAATTGGCTGAAGATATGGTGGCATTTATTCAGCCCATCCGAGAAAAAGCAGCAGACCTTTTATCGAATACAGATGAATTGCACCGCATCATCAAGCAAGGCGCTGATAAAGGGCGTTCTAGGGCCTCTGAAACCCTTAAATTGGTGCGAGATGCTGTAGGATTGAATTATTAAGCCCTAAACCACCAAAATCAGATTAGTTTACTTAAGTTGCAAAACTTTAACAGCACCCTTCCATGGCAAAACCAAAAAAACCAAAGCACGTAGCAATAGCAGGCAATATTGGCGCAGGTAAAACAACCCTTACCGAGATGTTGAGCAAACATTATCGCTGGATTCCTCAATTTGAAAATGTGGACACCAATCCATATCTCATGGATTTCTACGAAGACATGCCAAGATGGAGCTTTAATTTACAAATCTATTTTTTAAATAGCCGACTGAACCAATTATTGGATATTCAACATGGTACCGAAACAGTGATTCAAGACCGGACCATTTATGAAGACGCCAATATTTTTGCACCCAACTTGCATGAAATGGGCTTGATGAGCAAACGAGATTTTGATAATTATTATCAATTTTTCCAAACGCTCAAAACCATGGTACAGCCACCAGATTTATTGATTTATTTAAAAGCTTCTGTACCAACATTGGTTTCTCAAATTCAAAAAAGAGGTAGAGAATACGAAGAGAATATTCGACTAGATTATTTAAAAAAGTTGAATGAATATTACAACAAATGGATTGATGGTTATAAGGAAGGTCAGCTGTTGATCATTGATTGTGACAAAAATAAATTTGCAGAAAACGAAGAGCAATTTGGTGAAATCATCAGCAAGGTTGATGGTATGTTATTTGGATTGTTCTAGAGGCCCATTATTGTATGAATTACGAAGCGTTAGTACAAAATCATTCGGCGGAATTAATTGAAAAATTAATCACTCATGTAGTGAGCCAAGACCCAGTTGAAGTGTTGTTTAATTTTGAGGACAACGACCAATGGGCTATTGTAAGCATGCACCAATACGAAGAAGACTTAGAAATGTCGCTTCGCATGCACGCCAATCAAAGCATGGATTTATTTGTAGGATACTACGACGATGAAGATGAATTTCATGAAATTGTGCATGTACTCACAGAAGCAGAATCGGCTTTGTTACCTGAAGGTTTAAAAAAAATCATGCGCAAAGTTGTTGAAGATGAAAAAGGCATGCGCTTGCCGGGTAACTTTTTATCTGCAAAAAAATAAAGCCCCCTCTAAATAGAGGAGGCTCTTCAGGCAAACAATCGTAAACATTAGCAATCAATAGTTAAACGATTGGCGCAGCTGCCAGAATCTCTGCCGAAACACCAGCTGCATATTTTTCAAAGTTTTTAATGAATTGTTGTGCTAAGTTTTTAGCAGTGGCATCATAGGCTGCTGCATCTTTCCAAGTAAGTTTTGGATTAAGCATTTCTGATGGTACGCCTTCACAACTGGTTGGCATCATCATGCCAAATACTGGATGCTTTTCAAAATCCACATGGTCTAACTGCCCATTTAAAGCCGCAGTGATCATGGCCCTAGTATACCCCAGTTTCATACGACTACCAGTGCCATATGAACCGCCACTCCAGCCCGTATTGATCATCCAAACATTCACTTGGTTTGCTTTCATTTTTTCGCCCAACATCTCTGCATATTTACCGGGATGAAGTGGCAAAAATGGTGCACCAAAACAAGCACTGAATGTTGATTTTGGTTCGGTAACACCAGCTTCTGTTCCTGCAACTTTTGCAGTATATCCACTGATGAATTGATACATGGCCTGACCAGGACTGAGTTTACTAATTGGTGGTAAAACACCGTAAGCATCGCAGGTTAAAAAGAAAATATTTTTGGGTAATCCACCTATACTTGGTTCTAAAGCATTAGAAATAAAATCAAGTGGATAGCTAACCCTTGTATTTTCGGTGATGCCTTTGAAAGAAAAATCAATTTGATTGGTGTCATTTATAAAGCCAACGTTTTCAACCAATGCACCTGGTTTGATCGCATGGAAAATTTCAGGCTCTTTTTCTTCACTTAAATCAATGGTTTTAGCATAACATCCCCCTTCAAAATTAAAGACACTGTTGCTGGTCCAACCATGTTCATCATCTCCAATTAATTTTCTGTTAGGATCGGCACTTAAGGTCGTTTTCCCGGTGCCACTTAACCCAAAGAATATGGCTACATCCCCTTCAGAACCCATATTGGCACTGCAATGCATGCTCAATACATTTTTTTGTTGTGGCAAGATATAATTGAGAATGGTAAAAATGCCTTTCTTCATTTCACCAGTATATCCTGTTCCGCCAATTAAAATGGTTTTATGGGTAAATGATACTACTGCAAAATTGTGTTGTCTTGTTCCATCAACCAATGGATCGGCTTTAAAACCTGGGGCTTGAATGATATGCCACTCTGGTTCAAAATCTGCTAATTCTGCTTCCGTTGGTCTTAAAAACATATTGTAAGCAAACAAATTGCTCCATGGGTTTTCATTGATAACACGGATATTCAATCTGTAAGCATCATCAGCACAAGCATAGGCATCTCTTACCCATATTTCATCTTGCTGCCCTAAATAATCCAATACTTTTTTCTTGAGTTGATGAAAGTATGTTTCGTCAATAGGAATATTAAAATTATTCCAATGAACAGTGTCTGCTGTGATATCATCTTTTACGATGAATTTGTCTTGAGGACTTCTACCAGTGAATTCACCAGTATTGATGCAAAGTGCGCCTGTGTTGTTTAATACGCCTTGGCCTTTCAATAATGCTTGATTCATTAAAGTCTCTGGTGAGAGTTGATAATGCACCCCATTCTGATTGGTTAATCCCAAGGCTAAAAATTTTGATGCGTCTACAGTTAGTGTGGGTAATGACATATACGAACAATCGTTAGTTAGTATGCAAAAATACATTGTTTAACGATTTCAACGTGTTATTTGTGTACTATTTACACAATTTTAAAGGCATTTGCATCGTATTTTTACCAAAATTTAATCTTTGGGGAACATGCAAACAATGGTGGTTACACAGGACATTTTAAGCCAATTCAAGCATATTGTTGGGGAAGCACAGGTATTGGCTGATGAAGAAACCCTCACAGAATATGGACACGACGAAACTGAAAAATTACTGTATATACCCGAAGTGGTATTAAAACCTGGCAGCACTGAAGAAATTGCGCAAATCATGAAAATCTGCCACGCGCATCGCATTCCGGTTACCCCTAGAGGCGCAGGAACTGGCTTAAGTGGGGGGGCTTTGCCACATTTGGGCGGTGTGGTGTTGTCGTTAGAAAAACTGAATAAAATTTTGTCCATTGATGAAAGAAATCTTCAAGTGATCACCGAACCCGGTGTAATTACTGAAGTATTGCAAGATGCTGTCAAAGAAAAGGGCTTGTTTTATCCCCCGGACCCCAGCAGCAAGGGCAGTTGTTTGATCGGGGGTAATATTGCTGAAAACAGCGGTGGACCTCGGGCGGTAAAATATGGCGTAGTAAAAGACTATGTCCTCAATCTTGAAGTGGTATTACCAACGGGCGAGATCATGTGGACTGGCGCCAATGTGTTGAAAAATGCCACTGGCTACAATTTAACCCAACTGGTAGTTGGTAGTGAAGGCACATTGTGTATTGTCACCAAAATTGTATTAAAACTGATTCCACATCCACAGCATGATTTATTGATGTTGGTTCCCTTTGCCTCTATTGAAAAAGCGGGGGCCGCAGTAAGCGCCATTTTTAGAGCAGGGTTTGTACCCAGTGCTCTTGAACTCATTGAAATCAATGCTTTACAGATTGTGAGCCAAATGGTAGACAGCTCTGCTGTGCCTGTTCACGAAGGCATTGAAGGCCATTTAATCATAGAAGTTGATGGCAACAATCTTGACGTATTAATGCAAGAAATGGAAGCCATTGCCATGTTGATGACCGAGTTTGACGCTGGTGATATTTTATTTGCAGACGATGCCCAACAAAAAGCAGAACTCTGGAAACTCAGACGCAGAGCAGCTGAAGCAGTAAAATTAGAAGGCTATACCATTGAAGAAGATACAGTAGTGCCGCGAGCAGAATTACCGGCACTCATTAAAGGTGTAAAAGCAATGGGCGATCAATATGGTTTTAAAGTGGTTTGTTATGGTCATGCAGGTGATGGCAACTTACATATTCGCATCAACCACCCTACCATAAAAAACAGTCACGGAAATCCCGAAATGACTGCTATACTTAAAGAGTTGTTTGTATTGGTAAAAGGTTTAGGCGGCACCATTAGTGCAGAACATGGCATTGGCTTAATTCAGAAGCCTTATATGGAAACTGTGTTTAGCAAAACTGCCATACAACTCATGAGAGATATTAAAAAAGCATTTGATCCTAACAATATTTTAAATGTTGGAAAAATCTTTGACAGCAAGGATTAAGTAATTTTAACAAAACAATGCGTATGAAAAAAGGTCAGTGGTTATTGATGTTGTTAAGCTTTGCTGTATTGCAAGCATCCGCACAATTAGATATACCGGAATCACCCAAAGGATTTGATCGTACCAGATTATATATTGGTAGCGATTTAAACCTTGGCTTATCTGACCGTTTTTTTAATATTGGCATTAATCCTCAAGTTGGTTACAGTATCAACAAATTTGTTGACTTGGGCGTGGCCATGAATTTAAATTATTACAGTCAAAGTGCTACGGTATTTGATCCATTTAAGTATAAGAATTTCAATTTTGGCGCAGGCGCTTTTCTGCGTATTTGGCCTTTGCCTTTTTTGCACTTTCATCTTCAACCAGAATACAATTGGATTAACTCTTCACAAACCCTTGAACCAACAGGTGAAAATTTTAGATTGAAATTACAAGCGCCTAGCTTACTTGCTGGTATTGGGTATGGCTCAAGAGAAATTGGCAATCGCATCACGTATTTTACCATTTTGATTGATCTCAACCAAGCAGTCAATTCACCATATAGAAATGGCATTGCGGGCGATCCACAACCAATTTTTAGGGGAGGATTTGGATTTTATCTTAATCAAAGAAGGTAATGGCTTCGGCTGCTGTAGTGGCCACCAGTAAGCGCTCCTTCCAATCCTCGTAGAGAAACCCTTGCTGATACATGGTATCAATATGAGCAATCAAATGGTCGTAATAACCATTGCAATTAAGCAACACGATTTTTTTATTGTGAATCTTGAGTGTATTCCAAGTGAGCATCTCAAATAGTTCATCTAATGTGCCATTCCCTCCGGGTAAAATAATGGCTGCATCACAGAGTTCGTACAATAATTTTTTTCTAACATGCATATCAGCAACCACTCTTAAATCGGTAATGCCTTTGTGTTGGTGTTCCCATTCTAACAATACTTCTGGTATGACCCCAATTACTTGCCCATTGCCAGCCATCACTGCATCTGCCACAGCCCCCATCAATCCCTTATTGCCGCCCCCATATACTAAGGTCAGCTGATGCGCTGCCATCAATTGGCCAAGTGCTATGGTTTGCAATAAATACTCAGGGTCATTGCCAGCTTTTGAGCCACAGAAAACGGCTATATGTTTAATTTTCATAGTGCACAATTAGGACAGGCAAAATACCTGAATTATTTTTACTACTTTACAAATTCTTTTACCCAAATAAAGCCATATGTCTCCATTGTTATTGTTTTCGTTTGTGATTGGATATTTCTTAATTCTCTTGGCAGTAGCTTGGTATACTGGTAAAAACAGCGACAACCATTCATTTTTTATTGGTAATAAAAACAGCAATTGGATGCTGGTGGCTTTTGGTATGGTGGGTACCTCACTCAGCGGTGTAACATTTGTGAGCGTACCTGGTGCGGTGGCCAAAGAGTCGTTTGCCTATTTACAAATTACGATTGGGTACTTGTTTGGGTATTTAATGATTGCCTATATTCTATTACCCCTTTATTATCGATTGAACCTAACGTCTATTTATAATTATTTGAGTTCAAGAATGGGGGTTAAGTCTTATAAAACAGGATCTTCCTTTTTCATTTTATCCAGAACACTCGGTGCAACTGCGCGCTTGTATTTAGTGGTGAATATTTTACAGGAAGCCATTTTGAACAGTTTTAATGTTCCTTTTTGGGCAACCACTTTGATTATCTTGGTCATGATTTTATTGTATACATATGAAGGTGGTGTTAAAACCATTGTATACACTGATACCTTGCAAACAACCTGTATGTTGGCTGGTTTGGTGATATGTGTTGTCTATATTTTACAACAATTAAATATGGGCTTTGGGGATAGCTTGCAAGCCATGCAGGATAGAGGGTATTCAACTATTTTTTTTACGGACCCCAATAGCAAATTCTTTTTCTTGAAGCAAATCATTGCTGGTGCATTTATCACTGTCACCATGACGGGAATGGATCAAGAAATGATGCAAAAAAATATCTCCGTAAAAACATTAAAGGATTCGCAAAAAAATGTGATTTCAATGGCCATTACTTTGGCAACAGTAATTGTAATCTTTTTATTTTTAGGCGGCTTACTTTACCTATATGCTGAAAACTTACAAGTGACTGCATCTGGTGATAAAATTTTCCCTGAGTTGGCAATGAAACATATGCCACCGGTGGTATCGGTGATATTTATCATTGCATTGATTTCTGCATTGTTCCCCAGTGCCGACGGCGCCATCACTGCACTTACGTCAACGTTTTGCATTGATATTATTGGCATTCAGCGCAGAGCCGATTTAAGTGAAGCAGCGCAGAAAAAAATCAGACAAAGAGTGCACTTAACATTTGCCGCTATCTTTTTGGTTTTTGTGTTGATTTTTAAATGGGTGAACGACCCAAGTATGATTGGTTTACTATTAAAAATTGCCGCATATACTTATGGGCCATTACTTGGCTTGTTTACATTTGGTATTATTACCAAAAGAGTGGTGAATGATGGGCTGGTGCCGTATATCTGTATTGCTGCACCTATTTTATGCTTCATCATTGATAAGTATCAAAAAACTTTATTGGGGTCTTATGAGGTAGGATTAGAACTGTTGATCATCAATGGCTCTATTACATTCTTGGGCTTGCTATTGATTTCAAAAAAACAAACTACCCTATCAACAGCTGCATAAACCGCTGTACTAAATGATGATTGCTCATGGCATTAATTCCTTCAACTGTAGAAGCCTATCTGGCACAATTTACCAGCCCGGAGTCTGCTGAATTATTGGCCATCAATGAAGCAACACAAGCCTTACATCCGCTGGCACATATGTTGAGTGGTCATGTACAAGGACAGTTTTTGAGTATGTTGTCGGCCATGATCCAACCCAAATATGTCTTGGAAATTGGCACATTTACAGGTTATAGTGCCCTATGCTTAGTAAAAGGCCTAACCGCTGATGGCATGCTTCATACCATTGAACGCAGACCAGAAGATGCCGCCACGGCTGCTGAAAATTTTAGCAAAATGAATGCAAATAACCAAATAACTTTGCATGTGGGCGATGCGGCGGACATTATCCAAACGCTTCCCTACCAATGGGATTTGGTATTTATTGATGCTGACAAAACTGGTTACATCAATTATTATGAAATGATTGTGCCGCGTTTAGCAACCAATGGCTTTATAGTTGCAGACAATGTATTGTTTCATGGACAAGTACTAGAACAACCATTGAAAGGCAAGAATGCCAAAGCCATGCATGCATTTAACGAACACGTGCAGGCAGATCCCAGAACAGAACAGGTGATGTTGTCTATCAGAGATGGATTGACCATCATCAAAAAGCGACCAACAACATGAAATTAGGATTGAGTATATTGACTTTATGTTTATCAACTGTGTTATGGGCACAGAACAATAAAACAGTGGCTTATATTGAACAGTACAAAGAAATTGCCATTCAAGAAATGATTCGGTCTGGGGTACCAGCTTCCATTACATTGGCACAAGCCATATTAGAATCACAATCGGGTGAAAGCGATTTGGTTAAACGATCAAACAACCATTTTGGCATCAAGTGCAAGCCCGAATGGACCGGTGCCAGAACCTTTCACGATGACGATGCCAAAGGCGAATGTTTTAGAGTTTACGACAATCCCGAAGCATCATTTAAAGACCATTCAGATTTTTTAAGGACAAGAGCGCATTACCAATTCTTATTTAAGCTTGCGCCAACTGATTCTGAAGGCTGGGCAAAAGGATTAAAAAAAGCGGGGTATGCCACTTTGCCTACTTATCCTCAGAAGTTGATCAAAATCATCAACGATTACAATTTGAATCAATACAATACGATGGCATTGGCCCGATTGAATCAAGTGCCAGAAAAAACAGACAGGAATGAAGCTGAAATGTTTGTAAAACCACCTATTGAAGATAAAACCGCTGGCAATTCCAGTATTTCAATTATCAAGCCAATCATTGAGGAAGAAACCAGTACATCTGAAACCTATATTCCAAGCGCAGGCAAAACGGAAGTGAAAAGGTCAAATAAATATGGGCATGCCAATTATCCTGAAGGGCAGTTTACCATTAACCAAACCAAAGTTGTTTTTGTGAAAGCGGGTACGTCATTATTAGCATTGGCCAATCAATACAATATCTCATTAGGCCAATTGCTTCAATACAATGATATGACGCCTCAAGACATCTTGGCTGAAGACGAATTAATTTTTTTAGAGCGCAAGCAAAAAAAAGGGGCAGAAGCTGTTCATATTGTACAACCTGGGCAAACACTTTTATTAATTGCACAATTAAATGGGATACGATTAGACCAATTATTATTGTACAATAAATGGGATAAAAACTTTCAACCAACAGTTGGCAGCAAAGTCTATTTAAAAAGTCCAGTAGGCAATCAATCAACCCCAAACAAAAAATAAGCATGTCAAATATTACCCTGTTCAATAAAACCTTTGAGCCTTACTTACCTGCCGAATTAATTCAAGAAAAGATTACAGCGTTAGCTGAAGTCATCAATCAAACATATGCAGGCAAGCAGCCTTTGTTTATTGGCGTTTTAAATGGGTCATTCATGTTTGCGGCTGATTTGTTTAAGCAAATAACCATTGAAGCAGAAATCTGCTTTATCAAATTGGCATCCTACAAGGGGACCAAATCTACAGGCAACGTCATTACCGCCATTGGTTTAGACACCGATATTAGAGGGCGTCATTTGATTTTGTTAGAAGATATTATTGATACAGGAAAAACCATGCATGAATTTATTCCGCAATTGCATCACCAACAACCTGCTTCCATTAAAATGGCCGTTTTACTGCATAAACCTGATGCCACCATCTACCCTGTTCAAATTGATTATTGTTGTTTCAGTATTCCCGATCGTTTTGTATTAGGGTATGGTTTAGATTATGATGGGTTTGGCAGAAATCTCAAAGAAATCTATCAATTAAAAGACAGCGAATAAATCAAAGGCTTTCGCAAATTGCGACAACCAGAATGATTGCTTAAATTGTTAAGGATGAAACGGTTGCTAATGATACCCTTCTTGTTAGTATTGTTTACACCAATTGGTGCACAATACTATTTGCGAGGTGAAATAAAAGACAACCGTGGTAAAAAATTGGCTGGTGTTACCATTTTATTACAATCAAAAGGAACCGTTCCTTTTTTTAGTGGCAAGGATGGAGACTTTGGTATTCCCTTGACAAAGTCAACGGATAGCATAACGCTGTCTTTACCAGGTTATGAAACCACCAAAACCTTGGTTAACGCCAACAGCTTTCAATATTTGATTTTACAAATGCTGCCACAAACAGCCAGGCTTTATCAAAAAAATTTAGCTTCAGTTATCACCAATCTTAATCCGTCCGAAACCATTCAACACGCGGGCATGGGCGAAAGCTACAGCGGCTTAATTGAAAATGGATTCATCAAAGCAGCACAATATCCTGAGACTGGGTTTTCTTTAAATATTGATAAAGCAGCTTACAGTAATATCAGACGTTTTTTATTGAACGATATGTATGTGCCAGTAGATGCCGTGAGGACCGAAGAAATGTTGAATTACTTTTCGTTCAACAGCAAACGCAATAATACCAGTAAGCAATTTGAAGCGGTTTCCATCGTAACAGATTGTCCTTGGAATCAGGCTGCTAAATTATTATTGGTGAACCTTGCTGCACCTCAATTAAACCTTGACCAAATACCACCCAGCAATTTGGTTTTTTTAATTGACGTGTCTGGATCAATGGACCATCCCAATCGATTGCCCTTATTGCAATCGGCTTTTAAATTGTTAACGGCTAATTTAAGACCAATCGATACAGTAAGCATTGTTACCTATGGAGGCAATGTAGCCATTGCACTGTACCCAACCAGTGGTGCCGATCAACAAACCATTAATACCGTCATTGATTCACTCAGTGCCAATGGGGATACACCTGGTGAAAACGCTATTAAAGTAGCGTACAATTTAGCCAAAGGCAGTTTTATCAAAGGCGGTAACAACCGTGTAATATTGGCCACTGATGGTGATTTTAATGTAGGCCAACGCACTGAAAAAGAGTTGGAAGAGATGATTATTGGGTATAGAACGTCTGGTATTTTTTTAACCTGCTTGGGGGTAGGCATGGGCAATTATAAAGACAGTAAGTTAGAAACCCTCGCTAAAAAAGGCAATGGCAATTTTGCCTACTTAGATCAAATTGCAGAAGCCGAAAAAGTATTGGTCAAAGAATTTACGACAACACTTTTTGCCATTGCCAGTGATGCCATTTTTAACATTCAGTTTAATCCACGCATGGTAGCATCGTATCGATTAATAGGTTTTGACAATAAAAAAGACGCAGTTGCAGACAGCACCGCTTTCTTAAGTGGCGGTGAAGTGGGCAGTGGGCATGCTGCATTGGCATTGTTTGAATTCATCCCTGCAGATTCAATGCTGACTGATCCTTTGGCGCGAATCAACTTGCAATATCAATCTGTTGTTGATTCAAGTAAACAAATAGAAAAATTTACCATTTTACCGAATTATACACCCATCCATCAAATTGATTCAGCTTCAAGAAGAGCGATTGCCATCGCTGCATTTGCAGGTGTATTAAGAAAGTCTGATTTTATGAATGGGTATCAATACAATCAAGTATATGCCTTAGCGGCAACAGCTTGTAATCCTGCCAATAAACTACAAAATGAGTTCTTACAATTAATTCAGAAAGCTGATAAAATATACAACCCAGTGAAAAGAAAAAAGCCTCGCAACGAATAGTAAACACTTGTTGCAAGGCTTTGATAAATATAGTTGATTGACTAACTAAATGCTTCTTTCACTCTATCAAAGAAACTCTTTTCACCTTTTGCAGGATTGGGTTTAAAATTACCACTGTTGTTAAACTGTTCCAATGCCTGTTTCTCTTCTGCACTCAAACTTTGCGGTGTCCATACATTTACATTGATCAATTGATCGCCGCGTTGGTAGCCCTGTACTTCAGGAAAGCCCTTGCCTTTCAATCTGAATATTTTGCCACTTTGGGTACCAGCTGGTATTTTAATTTTAGCCCTTCCATCAATGGTTGGCACTTCTACTTGAGTACCAAATACAGCATCAGGGAAAGAAATGTATAAATCGTAAGCCACGTTTAATCCATCTCTGTGTAGTTCTTCATGTGACTCTTCTTCTATTTGAATGATCAAGTCTCCAGGTGCACCACCGCGCTCCCCCGCATTCCCCTTACCACTCATGCTAAGCTGCATGCCTTCTTGAACACCAGCAGGAATATCGATGCTGATGGTTTCTTCGCCATATACTCTACCTTCTCCTTTACAAGCACCACATTTAGCGGTAATACTGGTGCCTTCCCCATTACAAGTAGGGCAGGTTGACACCGTTTGCATTTGACCTAAAAAAGTACTGGTAACTTTTCGCACCTGACCAGAACCTCCACAGGTTGAACAGGTTTGAATGCTGCTTTTATCTTTGGCTCCGCTGCCTGTACATGTGGTACAGATAACGTGCTTTTTTACTTTTACATTTTTGGTTACGCCTTTGGCAATTTCTTCATAATTCAATTTGAGCTTGATGCGCAAATTAGAGCCACGTGTACCTCTGGCCCTTCCGCCTCCACCTCTTTGTCTGCTGCCACCACCAAAGAAACTACCAAACATGTCTTCGCCAAAAATGTCGCCAAACTGGCTAAATATATCATCCATATTCATCCCTGCACCACCATAGTGACCACCGCCACCAGTGCCTGGTCCAAATGCTGCATGACCATATCGATCGTACTTGGCTTTCTTATCTGCATCGCTTAAAATTTCATAAGCTTCTGCCGCTTCTTTAAATTTATCTTCCGCAGCTTTATCACCTGGATTTCTGTCAGGGTGATATTGCATGGCTACTTTCCGATAGGCTTTTTTAATTTCATCGGCAGACGCAGATTTAGACACGCCCAGTATTTCGTAAAAATCTCTTTTTGACATACGCTTTTAATTGGATTATTTTCCTACCACTACTTTGGCAAATCGAATAATTTTATCGTTCAGAAAATAACCCTTGGTTACTTCATCAATGACTTTACCTTTTAGCTCATCCGTTGGTGCAGGAATTTCTGTAATGGCTTCATGTTTTTCAACATCAAAATCAGTTTGAATGCTTTCCATTACTTTCACCCCTTTTTGCTGCATGGTATTTCTGAGTTTATTGAACACCAATAATACCCCTTCTTTTTGTGCAGCAATATCATCATTGCCTTGTAATTGTTTCTCTGCTCTATCACAATCATCAAGCACATCTAATAACGATACAATCACGTCTTTTCCAGCGGTTTGAATCAATTCTAAACGCTCCTTAGCTGTTCTTCTTCTAAAATTGTCAAATTCAGCCATTAAACGCAAGTATTTATCCTTTTGTTCTGCCAATTCTGCTTCTAATTTTGCCATGGCTGATTCTTCGGCTACTGGCTCATTTAAATGGGCAGTTCCAGCTGCAGTTTCGTCAGCATTAATGTCTAAATCTGCTGTTTTTTCGGCTGTTTCGCTATTATTCGGTAATTCTTGCTCTTCCATAGTATAAAATATTTGATAGCCTATATAGGCAATAATTTTGCCACGCAAAGAAAAGGGAAAAATTGACAGTTCAAGCCGACTTATATTTGCCGCATGATAAAGGTATACCTCAAGCCCAAAATAGCCCCCAGAATTGCCAATGGACACCCTTGGATCTATAACAATGAGGTAGATCGGATAGCTGGAAGCCCCGCACCTGGCGATATTGTAGAAGTACGATTTGCAGACGGCAAACTGGCTGGGGTAGGTTATATCAACCCACAATCACAGATTCAAATCAGGTTACTGAGCCGTAAAATAGAACCGATAAATGAAGCTTTTTTTCATCAAAGAATTCTAGATGCCTGGCAGTATCGACAAAAAACAGGGTATACTGAGAACTGCAGATTGGTGTTTGGTGAAGCCGATCAATTGCCCGCTTTAATTATTGATAAATTCAATGACTACTTTGTTATACAAACCTTGTCCTTGGGTATGGACCTTTGGAAGCCCGCCATTGTTGATGCATTGAACACTATTTTTAAACCCAAAGGTATTTATGAACGCAATGATGTGCCAGTAAGAACCTTAGAAGGATTGCCGCAACAAGTAGGGTTTTTATCTGACCCTTTTGATACCAATATTATCATCCATGAAAACGGTTTACAATTTTATGTAGATGTTCAACATGGGCAAAAAACGGGGTATTTTTTAGACCAACAAGACAATCGACGCGCCATTCAACATATTGTAAAAGGTGCCGAAGTCATGGGGGCATTTACCTATACAGGCACATTTGAAATTCATGCAGCACACTATGGTGCTAAGTCGGTTTTGGGTATTGATATTTCTGAACAAGCTGTGGCGCAGGCCAATAAAAATGCGGCACTCAACGGGTTAGACAATATTGTCTCTTTCAAAGCCATGAATGCATTTGATGTATTGAAAGACTGGGGAAAGAACGGCCCTTGTTACGATGTGGTGATGTTAGATCCACCTGCGTTTACAAAGAGTAGAGAGAACATTCAAAAAGCGGTAACGGGTTATAAAGAAATTAATTTAAGGGGAATGAAGCTGATTCGCAATGGAGGCTTCCTCGTTACTTCTAGCTGCACTAATTTGGTGCATCCGCAATTGTTTTTAGACACCATTCATGCGGCGGCAAAAGACGCTAAGAAACGCATCAAACAAGTGACCTTTCAAGCGCAGGCGAGTGACCATCCAATTATTTGGGGTATGGACAATACCAATTACTTGAAATTCTTGATTGTAGAAGTTTGTGATCGTTAACTGAACGCAGTGCGATAGAGAAGAACAAAAACGCTGCTAAACTTATCGGGCAACTTGAAATTTGCCAGATTCAATAATTCTACCAGACCGATCTTTTAATTGAAAAATATACAAGCCTTTAAAATAATTGTCATCGAAATAAATGGTGGTTTTAGCATTGTTAATTCTTTGCGCACTCATTTTTCTTCCAATGAAATTATAGATTTCTAAAGTGTATGATTTATCTACGGATGGATCTAATTGAAAGTGGATATATTGGGATGCAGGGTTGGGATAAAATCTTTGCACTTTTGACTCACCGGATAAGGTTGCAGAATAATCAACAGTAGTACCATTGACTGCAAAATATAAACAGCCAATCGCCAAAAAGCATCCAAAAATTGATTTGTAGAAAATCCGCATTCAACTGATTGTACATTGAAGTTAATCAGTCTTCCGATTACAGCCAAAAAAAACAAGGGTACTGTTTTTCAATTGTCTGAAAAACAATACCCTAGATATGGTTAATCCTTATAATGAAGCTAAAGTGGCTTGAATAGCGGCAAAATCAGGTAAGTCGCCAGGAGTTGGACATACTTCAGCATATTTTACTACACCGTCTTTGTCAATCACAAAAGCAGCACGCTTACTAACACCCAACATTTCAAATGCAGGGAATGTTTCGTAAAGCACACCAAATGCTTTTGCAGCTTCCTTATTGAAATCGCTTAACAAAGGAAAATTAAGGTTTTGCTCTTTGCTGAATTTCTCTAAAGTAAACAATGAATCAACTGAAATGCCAAACACTTGAGCGTTGGTATTATTATACAAAGCAATATTGTCTCTTACATTACAAAGTTCAGCAGTGCAAACGCCTGTGAATGCCAAAGGGAAAAACAATAACACGACTGGTTTGCCTTTTTGTTCTTCTAAACTAACTTTTTGTTTTTCAGTATTGAAAAGGGTAAATGAAGGGGCGCTTTGGCCAACTTGGATACTCATTTTGTATATTTTAAAGTTTGATGAATAGATGTATTTCTTAAACAAAGATTTTAAAGAATGGTTCTCAAATCGTACCAGATTATAGGTTCATTTCTGGCACATCATCGGGTACAATTAATTTACCAGCTGTTTTTGCGATGATTTCTTCAACTGAAACACCAGGAGCGCGCTCTAATAAGTAAAATCCATCAGGGGTAATGCTTAGCACAGCTAATTCTGTCACTACTTTTTTAACGCAGCCTACACCGGTTAAAGGCAAACTACAGGAAGGCAATAATTTACTCTCTCCTTTTGGATTGGTATGCATCATTGCCACAATGATATTTTTTGCACTGGCCACTAAATCCATCGCCCCTCCCATCCCTTTCACCATTTTACCAGGAATCTTCCAGTTGGCAATATCCCCTTGCTCACTAACTTCCATAGCCCCTAATACTGTCAGGTCAATTTTCCCAGCTCTAATCATTCCAAAACTTTCTGCACTGTCAAAAAATGCACCCCCCGGTATCACGGTAACCGTTTCTTTCCCTGCATTGATAAGGTCTGCATCAATGTCGGAAGCTTCAGGATATGGCCCCATACCCAATATGCCATTTTCACTTTGAAAGACTACAGAAATATCTGCTGGAATATAATTGGCCACCAAAGTAGGAATACCAATACCCAAGTTTACATACATGCCATCCTTGAGTTCTTTGGCGATACGTTTTGCAATGCCGAATTTATCTAATGCCATAAAATTGACTGTTCTTAAAAATGTAATGAACTAGATTTTTGTAGTACGTCTTTCAATTCTTTTTTGATAATCAACACCCTGAAAGATGCGATGCACGTATACACCAGCAACATCCACCTCATCAGGATCTATTTGACCTGGCTCTACCAAATGCTCTACTTCTGCAATAGTGATATCCCCAGCCTTTGCCATTGAAGTTGAAAAATTTCTAGTGGCTTTTCTAAATACCAAATTGCCTGCTGTATCTCCCTTCCATGCTTTTACAATTGCAAAGTTGGCGTGCAAGGCTTTTTCCATTAAATACATTTTACCATTGAACTCGCGCACTTCTTTACCCAATGCTATTTCAGTGCCATACCCGGCCGGTGTAAAATAGGCCGGTATGCCCATGGCAGCCATTTGAATACTGGTTGCTAAAGTGCCTTGTGGCACCAAATCAACTTCTAATTCACCACTCAATAATTGTTGTTCAAAAAGGGCATTCTCGCCTACATAACTGCTGATCATTTTTTTGATCTGACGGGTTTGCAGCAATAAGCCCAATCCAAAATCATCTACCCCTGCATTGTTTGAAATACAAGTTAAGTCTCGCACTTGGTGTTTTACCAACGCCGCAATGGCATTCTCTGGTATACCATTTAATCCAAAACCGCCCAACATAATGGTAGCACCATGCTTAATATCGGCAGTTGCTTCAATGGCATTTGTATAAACCTTATTCATGATTATTTTGCAGGTGTTTGTTTTAATAAAAATGCTCTCTGTCTGTTACTCAAGGCATCAATTGAGTCAATCAATGCTTTATAATGAGCTGGATGCGATTCATAATACGCATAACTATTGTAAAATGTTTTTCGATCAATCCCATAACTTTTGAAAACTTGTTCGTACATGCGAATATTTTCTTTGGCCAATTTATTGAGCGAATCCTTGGTGGTCAGCCGAATAAAATATTCATCCATTTTCATCATATCCCACATAATAAGTGACATGTCTTTAATGGGCAATACAGTTTTTGGAATTTTATCGCCAGTGCAAGCCACTGCAACACAAATCAAACATCCAATGATCAGTTTTCTCACTTTAATTCCTCTTTATATTTATTGGCATTGGGAATATCTAACACAGATAATATCTCTACCGCTTTTGCTTTTTCTTCGGGACCGCCTTTTTTAAAGATTCCAATCAATTCATTGGTTTTGCCTTGCATGAAGAATTGCAGTATCATGGTATTGGGATTCTCTTTATTAAAGGCATTGAGCTGGATCAAAGCTTGTAAGATATTGGCCCTTGCCTCATTCTCGTTTTCAATGAGTTTGTCTAAACCCGCCCTATAATAAGTATAAATCACATCGTGCACAATATTAAACTTCGTGTTGATCAAATTATCATTTAACCAATACCGATTGCGCAAGCCATCAAAGACGCGCCAACCAGCAATCCTTGAGCCTTCCGGAGCATTGTTCACAATATTTTGGGCCTTTCTGAAATAGGGCTCCCCGCTTTTCGGCGAGAAAGAATCGTAATCTAATCCAATGATGGTATAAGCATAGTAGGCCAATACTGCAGTTAAATTGGCCACGGCTGCATCGGTTCCTTGTATCCTGTTTTCATTGAATTCTACAGGTTGAAACTCTACATACTTAAAAATTAATTCAGGGTCAATAAAGTTGACCAATGCTGCCTGATAAGATGCATTAAAAACGGGTCTGGCCGCTTGAACGGTTAAAGAGGCTTTATAGATATTAGGTTCTACTGCGGATTCAATATTGACAATAAAACTGCATTCAATTTTTTCATTCTCTTTGAACACATCGCCGGTCCATTTGCGATTGTTCATGAAAGTATTGAGTTGCGTTTGTAGGGTTGTGAAAATTTTCCTATCAACTGTGGTGGCTACGCGCATAGCCATTACACTGACTTTAGCTTTAAGCTCTTGCGCCTCAAGGGGTTTAGCTAAAGTGATTAAACTGGCAAACACAAACAATACCCAATGCTTTTGCATAATCTGAGCAATTTTGTAGGAAAACTAAAAGTAACAAAAAACGACAGTAAAATACTGTCGTTAAAATCATTTTAGAAAGAATTAGCTTATCTAAACAAGTCGGTATCGATATTTCTTCTATGGTACACTTTACCTTCCATAAATTCTGTTGTAGCTAGAATGGCTGGATTGGGCATTTTCTCGTACGCACGGGAAATTTCAATTTGCTCTTTGTTCTCATGAATTTCTTCTAAGCTGTCGGTATGACTGGCAAACTCTTCAAGCTTGTTGTGCAATTCTTCACGAAGAGAAATATTGATCTGATTGGCTCTTCTTGCAATAATTGCAATTGACTCATACAGATTACCTGTTTTCTCTTTTATGGAGATTAGGCTTTTGGTTTCTACCACACTAGCGGTATTGGCACTCATTTGCCTTCTTAATTTACTCATTTTTTCCCGTTTTTTTAAGTATGTTAAGGGTTTGTGTTTTATACTTGGTTACCTCTTCTAAAAACTTACTGTCTGTAAATCGATCAACAAATTCATTGCATTCTGAAACAACTTTTTCATAACGCTCTTTTTGTTTTTCTTCGTAACTCATTTCAGCATACTTGAAGTAAGACTTAATCATGAGTAACTTGTATTCATCAGACTTCTTTGAATCTGGAAAATTATCCGCTACGTTGCTAAAAGCAATGGCAGCCGCTTTATAAAATCCCAAATTATAATAAAGTTCAGCGCTCAAAAATTCTTTACGCTCTAATTTCTCTCTGCACAAATCAATGATATCAGTCGCTTCCTTTACTCTAGGTGAAGTAGGGTGCGTGCTGATAAATGCCTGCATCAACCCCATGGTTTTTGTAGTATTGGTTTGATCCAACTCTACTTTTGGCGACTGCTTAAAAAAGCAATAAGCCCGCATGTATTCACAATCCTGACTTTTGGTGCTCGCTGGAAAATTTTCCACGAAGCTTTTAAACATATTTTCCGCATTCAAGTAATCCTTGATATGGTAGTAGGCGTATGCGTATTTATAATACAAATCCTCGTATCGTGGTGACCCTTTTAAATATGGAAAAATGTCATCAAAGAGCTTTAAGGCTTCTTCGTATTTTTTGTTCGCATAATATTGTTCGGCCATTTTGTACTTGTACTCATAGTCCTTACTCTTCATGATTTTAGCAAACTTGGTTGTACAAGCTGTGCCTAAAAAAACGGTCAACAATAAAACAGTTACAATTCTACCCATAGAAGTTGGCGAAATTACGTATAAAATGGCAATTTAAGAAGGGATTTTATCAAAACACCCATGTGGGCGTTAATTTATAGCTAAAAAGGCCGTCCAGCGTTTTACAACCGGACAGCCTTTTCTATTACAACTTCAGGTGATATTACTTGGTATCACCCTCTCCTTCCTGCAATTTTGCCTTGATTTCAGCCAATGCGCCTAAATCACCCAAGGTAGCTTTTTCAACCTTTGCTTGGATATTTTTTACCGCTTTCTTGGTGTTATCAGATTCAGCTTTCGCTTCTTTCTTCGCTGCTTCTTTTTCTTCAGCAATATGCTGTTCCCAAATGCGCGCGTGGCTTAATACAATACGCTTCTCGTTGCGATCAAATTCAATGACTACAAACTGAGCTGTTTCATCGGCTTTTACCTGAGAACCATCTTCTTTGTTTAAGTGACGGTTAGGCGCAAAACCTTCTAAACCATACTGTAATTGAACCAAAGCACCTTTATCATCCTTACGGGTAACAGTACCTTCATGGATAGATCCAATAGCGAAAGTTTCTTCAAGAGAATTCCAAGGATCTTCTTCCAATTGTTTGTGACCCAATTGAAGCTTGCGATTCTCTTTATCAATGCTTAAAATAATCACGTCAATGGTTTCAGCCACTTTGGTGTAATCAGTTGGGTGATTGAAACGCTTCAACCAGCTTAAGTCGCTGATATGAATCATGCCACCAATACCTGGCTCCAATTCAACAAATACACCGTAAGGGGTGATGTTTTTCACCAAACCTTTGTGTTTGCTGTTTTCTGGGAACTTGTTTTCAATGGTGTTCCAAGGATCCTGCGTCATTTGCTTAATGCTTAAGCTCATTTTGCGCGCATCCTTATCTAAAGTAACCACTTTCGCTTCGTGCTCATCACCTAATTTGAAGAATTCCTTCGCATTGATTGGTGTGTTAGCCCAAGTGATTTCAGATACGTGTACCAAGCCTTCAACACCAGGTTGAATTTCAAGGAATGCACCGTAATCTTCAATATTTACCACTTTACCTTTCACAACAGAACCTTCAGCTAAGCCTTCAGGTAATACATCCCATGGATGTGGCGTCAATTGTTTTAAACCAAGACTGATACGCTTTTTATCATCATCAAAGTCTAATACAACCACTTGTAATTTCTGATCCATTTTCACCACTTCACTTGGGTGAGAGATTCTACCCCATGAAATATCTGTGATGTATAATAAACCATCTAATCCACCTAAGTCCATAAATGCACCGAAATCAGTAATGTTCTTCACAATACCTTCTAGTACTTGACCTTTCTCTAACTTACTCATGATTTCTGCACGTTGTGCTTCAATATCACTTTCAATTAATGCTTTATGAGATACAACGGCGTTCTTAATGGTTTCGTTGATTTTCACCACTTTGAATTCCATTGTTTTACCTACAAACTGATCGTAGTCGGTTACAGGTTTTACATCAATTTGAGACCCTGGTAAGAAAGTTTCCATACCAAATACGTCTACAATTAATCCACCTTTGGTTTTGCTTGTTACAGTACCTGTAACAACTTCACCAGTCTTGTGTACTTCCACAATTCTTTCCCAAGCACGGTAAATGCGAGCAGATTTACGGCTTAAGTGAAGATTACCAGAACGGTCTTCTTTTTCTACTACCATTACTTCTACTTCATCCCCTACCGCCAAACCTGGCAAATCACGGAATTCGTTTAATGATACCAAACCATCACTTTTAAAACCAATGTTAACCACAACATCTGTTTTAGTTAAGGCAACAACGCCGCCTCTGATGATTTCGCCATCTTCAATTTGAATGAATGTGTTGTCGTACACTTTGTCGTACTTAACACGCTCTGATTCTGCATAATGACTCACATTTCTTTTGTCAATTGACCAATCGAAGTCGTCGTGAGCAGTTACCACTTCAGGTGCATTTGTTGTCGCAGTAGGAACGGTAGCGGCTTCTGAAGCGGCTGCGCTCTCCTGAGCATCTGCGTTTAGTTGTTTGTTAAATAATATCATACAATAACCCGATGGTTTTAATCGGGGTGCAAAGGTATAGAATCTTGGGAATTTTAACAGGTTTTATCCATCAAAAATCTGTTTGAATGCTTGCATTTATATAAAAAAATAACTATTTTAGCGTTCCAATGATCATTTTCTTATGAAAAGAAAGCCTTTATGCCTTTTATTAGGGTGCTTGATTGGCCTATCCGGTTACGCACAATCCTATGACCCAAGAGTGGAAAGAGCCATGCGTGCCCAAAAGAAAGCAATGGAAGCACAAATCATGGCCAACAAAGCCGAAAGAGCAAAAGCGCTTTCAATGGGTAAAAAAGAAAAAAATACGGGTCCAGTATTAACAGAAGCTGAAAAAGCGAAACGTAATAAAGAAAATATGGACCGCATTCGCAAGCGTATGCAATTCTTGCAAAACAATGCTGCCAATGTAAATCCAGAAGCCAAATACAAAGCTGGTCCTGGTGGAGCCGCCATCAGAGAGGGGTCTGTTGGTTATAAATCTCCTTCAAACAATATGGAACGGAAGGAAGCCAGAGTGGCACAACCCATTCGCCGATTTTAAGTGATACAATGCTAAAAAAGTTTAGCATTCAAAACCGCAACCATGTTTAAATTGTCTTTTTTAGGCTTATTTGGTTTTCTATGGTTGGGTCCACTTGTGGCCCAAACTAAATCCAGTCAAAAACCTGAAGACATAAAAAAAATTCAAATCTTACAAAAGGGCATTCAGCCCAATGGTAAAAATGCTTCCGTGGCCCATCCTACCAAAGCAGATGGCTCCATGGATATGCGCTATAAAGCGAATAAAGATCGATTAAAAGCGATTGCACCTGGTCCAAAAAAAGCAGACGGCACGCCCGATATGCGTTACAAAGAAAATAAAGACCTGCTTAAAGCCCCTTTGAAAAAAACCAAGCGGTCTTGAGGTTACAACAGCATTGATCCACCAATAATCTAAGACATAAAAAATCCCGTTCAGTATTTTACTTGAACGGGATTTTTCTTGACAGCCAATTGAATTAATCTACTTTCAACGCTTTGTCAATAATGAACAACAAATGTGCTCTATGTGCTTTGGTGTCTTCATTAGGTGACACAGCAGTGGCTAATTTGGTTCTTAATTTTTTCAATGTATACAACGTAGCAGACTTAGATACATCATCTAAAGGCGCAGTCGGTGACAATAAACTTGCAGCACCTTTTACAAAACTAATTTGTACATAACGGCGATACATGTTCACATTGGTGTTGATGTCTGCATCAAAAATACCTTTCACTAAATCACCCATTACTTCTACAACGCCATATTCGTTGCCATACAAACGCGTGTTATTGATTCTTTGTAAGGTTACTGAATTTAAAATATGCGCCAATGCGCCATTCAATTGCAAGCCCAAGAAATTGCTGGTCACTTTATAGTCTTCTCCGTTTCCAGGTTGATTAAAGCCTCTGCGTTGCATTTGGAGGTAAGGGAATAACGGCGTGTCTGCATCAAATGCGTTCGGCGCAAACACATATTTATTCAAGACTTCTATTGCCTTCTTTTGTGTGGCCAATGGTGCAGGTGTGTAGGGCTTTGAGCCAGAATTTTGTTCAGGAAAACTTCTATCGATGTACACGCCACCAATATAACGGCTCACTGCACTAATCATGGCATTTCGTTGACCTTGCAATGCGCCATATCTTGACCTAAGTTCTGCATAAGACTGTCCTGGCTTGGTATACTTCTGCAACAACTTGCCCATGATATTATTGACCAATTTAAAACGTTCCTCTGCATATGCAATGGCATCGCTGCTCATATCGTTTACATTCACTCTTGGATCCATCGCTTTGCCCGGTGCACGCATATCATCCCCATCATTGCCGAATGCCAACTTAGGGTCATTGCTTCTTGATAAAATTTTATTGAGCATGGCTTCTTCCTCAGATTCACTGAATGGTGTATACCCAAATTCAATGGCCCAAATATCATAAGGACCTGCTTTCGTGGTATAATAATCCCCTTGCTTTGAACGATCTAGTGATACATTGATGGCTGGATAATCCATCACTGATCCAATCAAACCAATCTTACGAGTAATGGAAGTATTATGCACTTCTGAAGGTGACAACATTTGACTGCTCTTCATATTGTGATTCAAGCCAAGTGTATGACCCATTTCATGCATGATCAAATAAGTCAAAAACTGCTGATGCATTTCTTTGATGTCTGCATTGGTTGCACCAGTTGCTTCTAACGTGGTTAATCCAGCAGTGTATTGCATTTTTAATTCAGCACCAATATTGCAATGATAATGCTGCTGGTGCTCCATACCTGGGAAAATTAAATGTGGCATTGATGGGCCATTGAATAATTCATCACTAATAGGGGTAGCACTGCCTGAGAACCACTCAACGGTAATATCAGAGCCCAATATTTGACCTGTTCTTGGATTAACAAAACTTGGTCCAATGGCCCCATAAGATGGTTGAGCAGATGATACCCAACGAATCACGTTATAACGAATATCGGCTGGATCCCATTTAGCATCATCGGGCATTATTTTCATTTGCACTGCATTTCTAAAGCCTGCTTTTTCAAATGCCTCATTCCATTTTAATCCAGCCTCCATGATGGTTTGTCTGTATTCTAATGGTGTGGTATTCTCAATCCAAAATACGATTGGTTCTACTGGTTCACTCAATGCGGCACTTGGATCTTTTTTCTTAAGATACCAACGATTGATCATGTCTTTATAAGGCGTCACATTAATGCTGGTCATATTGGTGCGCTGTTGCATGAAATATCCCACTCTTGGATCGTCTCTTCTGGCTCTAAAATCATTTTTTGGCATTTCTAAGAAACTGTGCTGCATTCTAACACGCACGTATCTAGGATCAACCACATCTGGACCACCGGTTGCCATTGTGCTGGGATTATCATAGGATAAGTCTACAACGATATCCGTATTATTTGGGTAAGAACGCACTTCAACGTATTTAGATTTGGTTGGATTTAAACCACCTAAATTAAACATGAACATGGCCATCGGACTTGGCGCCATTTGTGGCTTAACTGGATCCATTTTTTCACTTAAAAACAAACCGTCTACACTAACCAAATAACCGTTCTCGTCTTCAATGCTGAATTTGTCATTGAAGAATACAGCTTCAGGCTTGTCTACATTGGCAGACTTGCTCACAGGATTGTTTTCATCATAGAAAAAGTTGGTATTGACTTCAGAAAATTCCAACTTATCATAAGCACGTTTAATTTTATACACCGATGTATTGCGATGCATGCTTTGATTCAAAAACAAGGTAGTTGGTCCACTGATGGAAAAACTTTGATAAATGAATTCTTTATCTAATTGATCCTTACGAACATACATTTGCAAACTACCAGTTGCAGTGTCTTGATAAATGGTAAACAAGCCTTCTATTTTCTTATTCCCTTTTGTTTTGTCTGCAACAGAAGGTTTTTTAGGCGCAGCTGTTTTTGCTGAATCGCCGCCAGCTGGCTTCACTGGGGCTGCTGGTGTTTGTGCACATAGGATGCTACTAACGCCAATCATAAGCAACGCAGTGCCAATAAGATGTTTTTTCATTTTTTGTGGTTTTGGTCGAACAATTTATACAAAGGATTGATAGCATTGATTGATTTAACAGAATCTTTGATAATGGGCTTTAAAACTCAATCAAAGCTGTCATAGGCTGAAGGACGGTAGTCGTTAAGACTGCAAGTAGTTTTCTAACTGAGAAATGGTTTCTTGTTGATTAAGAATGGTTTCAGTTACCACATCGTTCATGCTGATAATACCTACCAACTGATTATTCTCCATCACTGGTAAATATCGAATATGTTTGGTACTCATCAGTTGCATACAATGTGCAACGGTATCGTCTTTGCTTATAGCAGGAAAATCTGCACTCATGATTTCGCTGACTGGTGTTTCACTAGAGTGTCTGCCCATCAAAATGACTTTTCTAGAATAATCTCGTTCGGTTAAAATCCCTAAAAAGCGGTCGTTACTAGACACCACCACTGAACCGATGTTTTTTTCTGCCATTAAACGAAGGGCGTCAATTACTGAAGTATCTGGGCCAACACTTGCAACGTTGGCGCCTTTTCTGGAAAGGATATCACTGACTTTATTCATGGTAGCAATTTCTAACCATAAGTTAAGTGATTAATTGGAAAAATGCAAGAGTGGGGCTTAAATTTTACTAGCTGCTGCAATAGCGACTGCTGCATTATACCCGCTGGTCCATGCATGCTGAAAGTTAAATCCCCCCGTAATGCCATCTATATCCATGACTTCTCCAGCAAAATACAAATGCGGTTGCAATTTGCTTTCCATCGTTTGTGGCTGAATTTCAGATAAACGGATGCCCCCGCAGGTTACAAATTCTTCCTTAAATGTGGTTTTTCCAGACACAGAAAAAACAAATCCAGTCAATAATTGAATCAGCTTATTTTGATGGACCGCTTTTAATTCAGCCCAACGTGTATCTTGATGAATCCCCGCTTCGGCTAATAAGAAATGCCACAATCGACTGGGCAGTTGAAATGGCGTTTTACTGCCCATTTTATTAGCAGCATATTGTTCTCTATAAAATGTCCAATCATCTCGAAGCATGGCATCAGTTGTATCGCCTAACCAATTCACTTGGATGGAAAATTGATAGTCCATAGACGCCAATTGCCTGGCACCCCATGCTGACAATTTTAAAATCACAGGCCCACTTAATCCCCAATGAGTAATGAGTAATGGTCCCTGTTCTTTTAATTTGGTACCATTTATTTTTACTGTTGCGAGTGGCACTGATAATCCCATCAATGAAGTGATTGGATGCTTAGGTATATTAAATGTGAATAATGACGGAACCGGCGTTTCTATCCTGTGTCCTAATGCAGTGATCCAATTGAACATGGCTGCTTTGGGTAATCCTCCTGTAGCAATGCATACATAATCTGCCTGCATGATTTGGCCATTGTCAATCTGCAACTGAAAACCTGTATCAGTTTTATTGATGTTGTTGACAGCTGTTTGCATCAGCACTTGCACTTTGAATTGATTGGCTTCCTTTAACAAGCATTGAATAATCGTATCAGACTGATTGGTGATTGGGAACATCCGACCATCTGCTTCTGCGTGTAATGCTACACCTCGTTCTGCAAACCAGTCAATGGTATGCGTTGTATTAAATTGATGGAATGCTTTTTTTAGAAACTGTTCACCTCTTGGATACTTTTTTACTAAGGCCCGAATATCAAAAAGTTGGTGTGTGGTGTTGCAGCGTCCTCCCCCACTGATTTTTACTTTTGATAACAGTTTATTCGTTTTCTCTACTAAGATCACGCGTAAATGAGGTTGTAATCTTGCAGCATTCACTGCACAGAAAAAGCCCGCTGCGCCGCCTCCAATGACCACCAACTGTTTCATAGGCAATGGATTCTCCACTAATAATAACTGCTGTTCAAATGAGGATTGGCTTTTTCAGCAGCTTCAATAATGCTGTAATCAGATAATATGAGCGCTTTGTTGCGCTTTACACAAACATCGTGTTCAAAATGTACAGAAGGCTTACCATCCCTGGTTCTGATTGTCCACCCATCTTCATCTGTGAACACTTCTCGGCTGCCCAAATTAATCATGGGCTCAATGGCCAATACCAAGTTTTCTTTGAGTTTAGGACCTGTGCCTCTTTTGCCATAGTTGGGTACTTGCGGGTCTTCATGTAAGCTCTTGCCCAATCCATGCCCTACCAATTCTCTTACCACACCATATCCGTGTTTAACTTCTGTATGTTCTTGAATAGCATAAGCGATATCACCAATGCGATTATTGACAATTGCTTTTTCAATGCCTTTATACAAAGATGCTTTGGTTTCTTTAACCAAATTGATGGCTGCCGGATCCGCCTCTCCCATGATAAATGTATACGCATGATCGCCATGCCAACCATTTAAAATGACGCCCATATCAATCGACACGATATCGCCATTTTTAAGTGGGATATCATTGGGAAATCCATGCACCACTACATCGTTTACAGAAGCACAAATGGTAAATGGATAGCCTCTATAATTTAAAAAAGAAGAAATAGCATGGTGTTGTTTAATAAAGTCGGCACACAATTTATCAATTTGCAATGTGGTCATACCTGGCTGAAGTTGCTTGGCCACTTCAGTTAAGGTTTTACTCACCAACATAGCGGCTTCTTTCATGAACCCTATTTCTGCTTCTGTTTTGTAGATAATCATTGCTTTATGTCTTCTGGTCATTTTTATTAAAAAGTAAACCTGTTTAGCAAGGCCAAACAGGTTTACAAAGGTCGTTATTTTGATTGATATTAGATGGTGGTACTGGTAACACCCTGTCTTCCTTGAACTCTACCGCTATTCATTAAGCCATCGTATTGACGCATTAATAAGTAGGTTTCAATTTGTTGTAGCGTATCTAATACTACACCAACCATAATTAAAAGTGATGTGCCCCCAAAGAAAGTACTGAATCCTTGGGTAACGCCTAAACGCTGTGCAAAGCCAGGAAGGATCCCTACCAATGCTAAGAAAATAGCACCAGGTAAAGTAATCTTATCCATGATTGCGCCGATATAATCTGCAGTTGGTTGACCAGGTTTTACACCAGGTACAAATCCGTTATTGCGTTTTAAATCTTCAGCAATTTGTTTAGGGTTGAAAATAAGTGCGGTGTAAAGGAATGTAAATCCAATAACCATCACAGAATAAATTAACATATACCATGCATTGCTGTGATCGTTAAAGATTTTTACAATGCCTGAAGCAGAATCTAAATTAGTAAATGATACCAATGTTGGTAAGAACATAATGGCTTGCGCAAAGATGATTGGCATAACCCCTGCACTGTTTACTTTAACAGGCAAGAATTGACGTGCACCACCAAATTGTCTGCTGCCAATAATTTGTTTGGCATAGTTCACAGGAATTTTTCTTACCCCTTGAACCAATATAATTAGTCCCATAATAATAGAGACCAATACAGCCATTTCAATTAAGAAAATCAACAAACCACCACCGCCACTAACGCCTTTCGCACTAAATTCCTGAATGATGCTTTGCGGCAAACGCGCCAAAATACCCACCATGATAATGATAGAAGTACCATTACCCAATCCTTTGTCTTGAATTCTTTCACCCAACCACATTACAAACAATGTTCCAGCAGTTAAAGTGATCACAGTTGAAAACCAAAAGAAAGGTTTGTATGCAGGTAAAATAGCTTCTGCATAACCTGGGCTATTTAAATAGGCAACATAAGCACCTGCTTGGAACAAGGTTACGATGACAGTTAAATAACGGGTCCATTGATTGATTTTTTTACGACCACTCTCCCCTTCTTTTTGCACTTTCTGTAATTGAGGTACCAAAATGGTCATCAATTGCATAAAGATTGAAGCAGAGATATAGGGCATGATACCCAACGCTAAGATGGAGGCTTGAGAAAAAGCACCACCCGCGAACATATCAAAAATGCCTAACAGACCATTACTCTTTGCAGAATTGGCAGCCGCTTCAATTTTATTAGGGTCAATACCCGGTAAAACGATTTCTGTACCAAAACGATAAGTTAACACCAAGGCAAGGGTTACGATAATTTTATTTCGTAACTCTTCAATGGTCCAAATATTCCTAAAAGTTTGAACTAATTTTTTCACTTCACTAAATTAAATGGCGTTATAACTTAAAACCAAAAGACGCATACTGGATGCGTCTGGCAAATTACGTTAAAATTATTTGATAATCTCAACTGTTCCGCCTGCAGCTTCAATAGCAGCTTTTGCTTTTTCGCTGATGGCGTTAATTTTGAAATTGAGTTTTGTTTTCAATTCGCCATTACCCAATACTTTAACACTGTCAGTACGGTTGATCAAACCATTGATGTACAAATTCTCTAAAGAAATTTCAGTGAATCCGTATTTCTCAACCAACTGATCTAATTGACCAAGGTTAAATACTTTGTATTCAACTCTATTGATATTTTTAAATCCACGCTTTGGAATACGACGTTGAATAGGCATCTGACCACCTTCGTGAGCCATTTTACTTTTGTAACCAGCACGGCTTTGACCACCCTTGTTACCTTTTGTAGATGTACCACCTTTACCAGATGCTTCACCACGACCTAATCTTTTCTCTCTTTTTACAGAACCTTCAGCAGGCTTTAAATTGTGTAGTTTCATGTTAAACTTGATTTTGAACTTACGGGGTATCACCCCTCGCGTTGTTTATAATAAATAAAAGTCAGGCGCAAAGATATCCGCACGAAGCGGTATATCCAAACAACTGACTTGAAATACCTTGATTAAGCAATCTCTTCAACCTTTACCAAGTGGCTAACTTTGTTAACCATGCCTAGTATTTGTGGAGTTGCTTCAACTTCTTTAGAAGCATTCAACTTTTTTAAACCAAGTGCAATCAGCGTTTGCTTTTGGCGCTCAGATCTGTCGATGCCGCTTTTTACTTGAGTAATTTTAATCTTTTTCATAAATATTATCCGTTGAATACTTTGCTCAATTTGATGTTACGGCCTTTTGCAACCTGAACTGGTTCTCTTAAAAGACTTAAAGCTTTGATGGTTGCTTTTACCACGTTATGTGGATTAGCAGAACCAAGACTTTTTGCTAGAACGTCGGTGATGCCAGCGCTTTCTAAAACAGAACGCATACTGCCTCCCGCGATTACACCCGCTCCATGTGCAGCTGGCTTAATCAATACTTTAGCAGCACCATCTTTAGCCCACTGTTCATGCGGAATAGTTCCGTGCATTACAGGTACTTTTACCAAGTTCTTCTTAGCATCTTCAATACCTTTAGCAATAGCTTCTTGTACTTCTTTTGCTTTTCCGAGTCCTTGACCAACAATACCACTTTCGTTTCCTACAACTACAAGAGCAGAGAAACTAAATGTACGGCCACCTTTTGTGGTTTTAACCACACGGTTAATAGCAACTACCTTATCTTTCAGTTCGATGTCGCCACCCGCTTTTACTTTATTTACGCTTACTTTAGACATTTATTGAGCGATTAAATTGATGTTAGTAATTAGAATACCAGACCACCTTCTCTTGCTCCGTCTGCAACAGACTTCACACGGCCATGGTATAGATTTCCACCTCTGTCAAATACACAATTAGTTAAACCTAATGCCAATGCTTTTGTAGCTACAGCAGCACCAACCATTTTAGCTTTCTCGATTTTGGTTACTTTTTGAGCAGCAATATCTTTATCTCTTGAAGACGCAGCAACAATTGTTACGCCATTATCGTCATCAATTAATTGTGCATAGATTTCAGCGTTGCTTCTGAATACAGAAAGGCGTGGCTTTACAGCAGTACCAGCAACCTTTTTACGGATGCGGTATCTAATTTTCTGCCTTTGAATTAATTTACCCATTGTTGTTTATTTTATACCTCCGATACGGCCGGGGGATTGTTAGTTTAATTATTTACCAGCTGATTTACCTGCTTTTCTTCTCAAGATTTCACCTGCGTATTTAACACCTTTTCCTTTGTATGGCTCAGGCTTACGTAAGCTTCTTAATTTAGCAGCTACTTGTCCGATCAATTGCTTGTCAATTCCTTCTAAAAACACTTTAGGGTTTTGACCTTTTTCAGTAGTGGTAGACACTTTCAATTCACTAGGAATTTCAATGATAATATTGTGAGAATACCCTAATGATAAGTCAAGCAAGTTACCAGTGTTAGCGGCTTTAAAACCTACCCCCACTAATTCTAATTCTTTCTTATATCCTTCAGTAACCCCTTTTACCATATTGTTCACCAATGAACGGTATAAACCATGCATCGCGCGGTGACGAATTTGATCAGTAGGTCTATTGAAAACTACTTCACCTTCTTTAACTTCTACAACAATATCTCTGTCGATATTTTGAGTCAATTGTCCTTTAGGACCTTTAACAGTTAGTACATTCTCTGGGCTAACAGTGATGCTTACACCTGCTGGAACTACTACTGGTTGTTTACCAATTCTAGACATAGTCGATTTTTAATTTATGATGAACATTGCTCCGTGTTCAGCCACGACTAAGAGGCTTAATTGTCGGAACCATTTTATTTAAGAAATATAACACAACACTTCTCCACCAACATTCTGCGCTTTGGCTTGCTTATCGGTTAATACACCTTTAGATGTACTAAGGATGGCAACACCCAAACCATTGATCACTCTTTTGATTTCAGCAGGCTTTGCATACTGACGTAAACCCGGACGGCTTACTCTTTCTAAAGAGCGGATAGCTGGTTGCTTGGTTGAAGGATCGTACTTAAGTGCAATCTTGATTAAACCTTGCTTGTTATCATCTTCAAATTTGTATTTCAAGATATAACCTTGATCATACAAAATCTCTGTTAAACGCTTCTTCAAATTAGAAGCAGGAATTTCAACCAGTCTGTGACCAGCCAACTGAGCATTACGAATTCTAGTTAAGAAGTCTGCTATTGGATCAGTTACCATATTATTTATATTATATCAGTTCTAAATTTTGTTTGAGCAGCGGGAATATTACCAGCTTGCTTTCTTTACACCTGGAATCATACCATTCAAAGCCATGTCGCGGAAAATTACCCTTGACAGACCAAAATAGCGCATGTATCCTTTAGGTCTTCCTGTAAGCTGACAACGGTTCTTTAAACGTACCGGAGAAGCGTTCTTTGGAAGTAGATCCAATCCTGCATAGTCACCTGCTGCTTTTAAAGCTGCACGCTTTTCAGCATACTGAGCTACCATCTTTTCGCGCTTTCTTTGTCTGGCTTTTACTGATTCTTTTGCCATAATGTTGTTGTTCTGAGTTTAATTAATCTTTCTTGGTTCCTTTAAACGGCATACCCAATTCTTTCAAAAGCTCGTAAGCTTCTTCATTGGTATTTGCAGTTGTTACAAAAGTGATATCCAAACCAGTGATTTTATTCACTTTATCAATATCAATTTCAGGGAAAATGATTTGTTCAGTTACACCTAATGTGTAGTTACCTCTACCGTCAAAAGCTTTATCGCTGATACCTTTGAAGTCACGTACACGAGGCAAAGCAACAGATACTAATCTGTCTAAGAACTCGTACATTTTTTCACCTCTTAAAGTAACGCGAGCGCCAATTGGCATACCCTTACGCAACTTGAAGTTTGAGATGTCTTTTTTAGACATTGTAGGAACTGCTTTTTGACCAGTGATCATGTTCAATTCATCTACAGCGATGTCTACTAATTTTTTATCTGTAACCGCACCATTAACACCACGGTTAATACAGATTTTTTCTAGCTTAGGAGCTTGCATTACAGTTGTGTAAGCAAACTTCTTCATGAGCGCAGGTACAACATCCTTGGTGTACTTGGCTGCTAATCTCGGTGTATATTTCTCTGTACTCATTATTTGATTACCTCCCCAGATTTTTTAGATACACGTATTAATTTTCCATTTTCACGGGTACGCTTCACTTTGGTTGGCTCGCCCTTTTTAGCATCCCACAACATAACATTACTGATGTTGATAGGGGCTTCTACTTTAACAATACCACCTTTGGTATTTTGAGCAGACGGTTTGGTGTGCTTTGTAACGATGTTCACGCCTTCAACTACTACACGACCTTTATCGACAATCACTTCCAATACTGTGCGAGGCTTTTTCAAATCCTTGTCATCTCCGGCAATTACCACTACGGAATCACCTTTTTTGATGCTGAATTTGGCTTTAAATCTTGTACTCATTTTATTTAGCTTTTAGCTTTTTTTATAATACTTCAGGAGCAAGAGAAATAATTTTCATATATCCCTTATCACGCAATTCTCTTGCTACAGGTCCAAAAATACGTGTACCGCGAGGCTCGTCTGAATTGTTCAACAACACTACCGCGTTGTCGTCAAAACGGATGTAAGAACCATCTTTTCTGCGAAGTTTGTTTTTAGTACGAACAATAACTGCTTTAGAAACTGTTCCTTTTTTAACACCACCTGCAGGGATTGCGTCTTTAACCGTAACAACAATTTTATCGCCGATTTTAGCATAATCCTGACCGCTATTGCCTAGTACCTTAATACAAAGGACTTCTTTAGCGCCACTATTGTCAGCTACATTTAACCTGCTTTCTTGCTGAATCATTTTATTTAATTTGAAATTTTACATTCAAGAACCACTGCACTTGTTCAGTTAAGCGGATCCTTAAATCAATATTATTATTTCGCTTTTTCTACAATTTCAACTAGTCTCCAACGCTTGGTTTTACTAAGCGGACGAGTTTCCATGATCTTTACCACATCACCGATGGTGCACTCTCCCTTCTCATCATGAGCATGGAACTTAGTAGTCTTCTTTACGAATTTACCGTAGATAGGGTGTTTTACTTTTCTTTCAACCGCAACAGTGATGGTTTTATCCATTTTATCGCTGGTAACGATCCCTGTCCTTGTTTTGCGCAAATTTCTTTCAGCCATTGTGTTTAATTTATGGTTTAAATACCCATTTCTTTTTTCTTCAATTCCGTTTTGATACGGGCGATGTCTCTACGAAGTCCACGAATAGTCATTGGATTTTCTAGTGGAGAGATAGCGTGAGCAAACTCTAACTTCTTCAAGCGAAGTTCGTCTTCCTGAATTTTTGCTCTAAGATCTGTTACACTGAGATCCTTTAGATTTTTGTTGAATTCGAATGTTTTTTTATTAGCCATTGCAATTTCTTTTTTTGGTTATGCTTGCAAATCTCTTCTTACGATGAACTTGGTTGCGATTGGTAATTTTTGTGCTGCAAGACCCATCGCTTCTTTTGCTACAGCTTCAGTAACACCATCGCACTCGAAGATGATACGTCCTGGTTCAACAACAGCTGCCCAATATTCAGGGTTACCTTTACCCTTACCCATTCTCACTTCAGCTGGCTTATGGGTAATGATTTTATCAGGGAATACTCTGATCCATACATTTCCCTCACGCTTCATAGCACGAGTCATGGCTTGACGGGCAGATTCAATCTGGCGGTTTGTTAACCAGATGGGCTCTAATGCTTTTAGGGCAAATGATCCAAATGATATAGCAGTGCCACGCTTAGCTACTTCGCGAATGCGTCCTTTCTGCTGTTTCCTATGTTTGCTTCTTTTCGGCTGTAACATTGTTTAGTTTTTTGGTCCACGAATTTGATTCGTAGTTATTTAAAACTTTAGTAATGATGCATTACTAATTCTACTATTAGTTTCTGCGTTCTCCTCTTCCACCACCACGGTTTCTATCGTCTCTTCTATCTCCGCCGCCTCTTCTTTCATCAGCACCAGATCTTTCTCTTCTGTCGCTCATATCGTTCTTACCACCAACGAAGTTTGGATTCAATTCACGCTTACCAAGTACTTCACCTTTACAGATCCATACTTTGATACCAATTTTACCGTATACAGTTTGAGCAAAAACATTGGCATAATCAATATCCATACGGAAAGTATGCAATGGAGTACGGCCTTGTTTGAATTCTTCGCTACGAGCAATTTCAGCACCACCCAAACGACCGCTCAATTTAACCTTGATTCCTTCAGCACCCATACGGAGTGTAGAGGCAATGGCCATTTTAGTTGCACGTTTAAAGTTGATACGGTTTTCGATTTGACGAGCGATGGTATCACCAACGATGGTTGCATCTAGTTCAGGACGACGGATTTCCAAAATATTAATTTGAACATCGTCTTTACCTGTTAACTTCTTCAACTCTTCTTTGATACGATCTACCTCGTTACCACCTTTACCGATGATAATACCTGGCTTAGAAGTATGAATGGTTATGATCAATTTACCAAGCGTACGCTCAATAACGATCTTTGCGATTCCACCTTTGTTGATACGGGCACTCAGGTAGGTACGGATCTTATGATCTTCGATCAGTTTGGATGCGTAGTCTTTTTTACTACCATACCAGTTACTGTCCCATCCGCGGATGATGCCTAACCTGTTACCAATTGGATTTGCTTTCTGACCCATATAATGGTTTTACTAATTAGTTTTTAGAATCTACGATTAATGTTACATGGTTGCTGCGCTTACGTACTTTGTAGCCACGGCCTTGTGGTGCAGGGCGCATACGCTTTAATACTCTACCGCCATCAACGAATACGGTCTTTACAATCAGACTGCTGTCTGCAGCATTTGATCCGCTGTTTTTCTGCTCCCAGTTACTGATAGCACTCTTCAACAGTTTTGCCAATGGAGTGGCATTGTGCTGAGGATGATGTTCCAGAATAGCCAGGGCTTTCTCCACTTCCATTCCACGGATCACATCGGCTAACAGGCGCATTTTACGCGGACCTGTTGGATAATTGTTCAGTTTAGCTACTGCTTCCATTTCTTTTTTTGTTTGATGTATGGGTGTTAACCCCTACAGTTATTTTTTAGTTCCTGCGTGTCCTCTGAAGTTTCTGGTTGGTGCAAATTCACCTAATTTATGACCTACCATGAATTCTGTTACGTAAACAGGGATAAACTTATTTCCGTTATGCACGGCAAAAGTATGTCCTACAAAATCAGGTGTGATTGTGCTGCGACGACTCCAAGTTTTGATAACGTTTCTCTTTACTTTTCCGTCATTAATCGCAACTACTTTACCTTCTAAGTTAGCATCTACGTAAGGACCTTTTTTAATCGAACGACCCATAATTATTTGAGTTTACTGGTCTATTAGTTTATTTATTTATTTTGACTGGTTGGTTTTACTTAGCCAGTTTTTTACCGTTTCTGCGTTGGATGATTAGCTTATCGCTACCTTTTCCTTTAGTACGTGTTTTTTCACCTTTCGCGTACTTACCTGTTCTACTACGTGGGTGACCACCAGACGCTCTACCTTCACCACCACCCATCGGGTGATCTACTGGGTTCATGGCAACACCTCTTACACGTGGACGAACACCTTTCCAACGGTTCTTACCTGCTTTACCAGCTGTTTCCAAGTTATGGTCACTGTTAGATACAACACCTACGGTTGCATAACAATTGATCAATACTTTTCTTAATTCACCAGAAGGCATTTTAAGTACTGCGTACTTTTCTTCCTTGTTGGCTAACTGTGCAGATGCACCAGCACTTCTTACCATTTTACCACCTTGACCAGGTTGTAATTCGATGTTGTGGATGATGGTACCCAAAGGCATGTTTTTCATTGCCAATGCGTTTCCAACTTCAGGCGCTACTGCATCACCAGCAATAACGGTTTGACCAACCTGAATGCCTTGAGGTGCAATAATGTAACGCTTCTCTCCATCTGTATACTGAACTAATGCGATAAATGCAGTACGGTTTGGATCGTATTCAATTGATACAACTGTAGCAGCGATATCTCTTTTGTTACGTTTGAAATCGATGATGCGATAATGTTGCTTATTACCACCGCCCATGTAACGCATTACTCTACGTCCTTGGAAGTTACGGCCTGCAGTATTTTTTTGAGGCTCTAATAAGCTCTTCTCAGGCTTATTAGTTGTAATCTCAGCATAAGCATTGCCAATTCTCCAACGTGTTCCTGCTGTGATTGGTTTGTACTTTTTTAGTGCCATTGTTTATTTGTTTTGTGCGGATTTTTCAGCTCCGCTGCTATAAATTAAATATTTGCGTAAAGATCAATTGTTTCACCTTCTGCTACAGTTACAAATGCTTTCTTGTAAGCAGACTTCATCCCTTGAATAAAACCGGCTTTTGTGTAGCGAGCTTTATTTTTTCCTGGAGCTACTGCAGTATTAACATCTACCACGTTCACACCATAGAAATCTTCAATTGCTTTTTTGATCTCTAACTTATTTGCCTTACGGTTTACTTTGAAAGCGTATCTTCTCAACGTATCTTGTTGTGCGTTTGCTTTCTCAGTTAAGATTGGCTTTATTAAAATTTCTGACTGTCTCATTGTATATGATTGAAACGTTACTTAAATTAAGCTACTGCTTCTTCTTCGTTAAAGATATTCACAGTGTTTTCTGTTATTACTAGAACATCTGCGTTCATGATTTCGTAGGTGTTAATGTCGGCCAATAATGTGCTGGCAACATTTGGCACGTTACGTGTGCTCAAGTACAGATTGTCGTTGTATTCAGGTAAAACAATGAGCGCTTTTTTATCAGACACTTTAAGATTACCCATGATATCTACCAATTGCTTGGTTTTAGGCGCATCCATTTTAATTTCTTCAACTACAATGATGGCGCTTTCTTTTGCTTTATGACTTAACGCAGAAATCTTTGCTAAATCTTTTACTTTACGATTCAATTTGAAATCGTAAGCGTGAGGTTTTGGTCCGAAGATGGTACCACCACCCTTGTATAAAGGGTTACGGATATTACCTTTACGAGAACCACCAGTTCCTTTTTGCTTGTGTAACTTACGGCTAGCACCTTGTACTTCAGCGCGTGTTTTTACTTTATGCGTTCCAGAACGACGAGCGGCTAAGTATTGCTTAACAGCTAGATAGATAACGTGGTCGTTTGGTTCAATACCAAAGATTTCCTGTGGTAATTCAACCGTTCTACCGGTTTTCTGTCCTTTTATATCTAATACATCTACTTGCATGATCTTTCTATTAATCTGTCAATTAAACAGGGTGATTATTTCTGAATTAAAACGATAGAACCGTTATGACCTGGTACTGAACCACTGATCAGGATATAGTTCTTTTCTGAAAATATTTTAACTACTTTCAAACCTTTCATTTTAACACGGTCTCCACCCATACGACCGGCCATTCTCATACCCTTGAATACTCTTGAAGGATAAGAAGAACCACCAATAGAACCTGGTGCACGTTGACGATCGTGCTGACCATGGGAAGCTTCACCCACACCAGAGAATCCGTGGCGTTTTACAACACCTTGGAAACCTTTACCTTTAGTGGTACCAACTACCTCAACACTGTCTCCTTCAGAGAAGATGTCAAGCGTAACAGTTTCACCTAGATTTTTTTCTATTGAGTAATTGCGGAATTCTTTTACGAATTTCTTAGCTGGCGTTTGTGCCTTTGCGAAGTGATTGATTTCGGCTTTTGTAGCGTGTTTTTCTTTCTTGTCGCCGATTGCTAATTGAACAGCAGAATAACCATCGGTTTCCTGTGTCTTGATTTGAGTTACGGTGTTTGGAGCAACTTCTACGATGGTACAAGCAGTCTGCTTTCCATCAGCGCCGAAGATGCTGGTCATCCCGATTTTTTTTCCAATAATTCCTTTCATCGTTTTGCGGTTTATGCCCCGCTCGGTTATGAGGACATCCCACCGATGAAGCGGGATTCAATCCTAGTTTGCTACCGACCTTTTCCGTTGTTTTCAAAATAAATTTTGAAGGGGAAGTACCGGTAGTAAACAAACCTCGAAGGGCCTGTTTATATGTTACTCATTTAGTTCTTTGTGACCTAAATGATTGTTATCTTTTAATCAGAGCTGCTTTTTTGGGTTTAGCCAATTGGCAGATAATGTTTTATAAGAACTTCAGTTAAGCTTTTATCAAGCTTTGATTTCAACCTCAACACCAGATGGTAAATCTAGTTTGCTCAACGCATCTACTGTTCTAGAAGAAGAAGTGTAGATATCCATTAGACGCTTGTGCGTAGCTAATTGGAACTGCTCACGGCTCTTCTTATTAACGTGTGGTGAACGCAATACAGTGAAAATTTTCTTGTGTGTAGGCAAAGGAATAGGTCCTGTTACTACTGCACCTGTACTACGTACTGTCTTAACGATCTTCTCTGCAGATTTATCTACCAGATTGTGATCGTATGATTGTAATTTGATTCTGATTCGCTGAGACATAGTCAAAAACCAATTTTTACGTTGGGGTTGCAAAGGTAAGGAGCTGTAATTGAACAGACAAGTTTTTTATCTTTTTTTTACCGCTTTTTGTGGATTTATTTTTTATTTTTTGCTGATTTGGCGAATTTTTCCCCAAAAAAGGCTTTGAGATTACAAAAATAATGAATATTAAATCTGATGAGCCAGTGTCCTTCCCCCTAAATCCACCCAATCAATTTTAGATTGGTCCTTCTATTGAACAAAAAAACGCCCCGACGAATCGAGGCGTTGTATCATCAAACTTTTAAAAGACTAGTCTTCAGACTTAACCTTACCCTTGTTCTTTGCCATTACTTCTTCTGCCACGTTATTTGGAGCAGGATTGTAATGAGAGAACTCCATGGTAGACGTTGCACGACCAGAACTTAATGAACGTAGTTGGGTAACATAACCAAACATTTCGCTCAATGGAACTTTAGCTTTAATAACCTGTAGGTTAGCGCGGCTATCCATTCCTTCTAACATACCACGACGACGGTTTAAGTCTCCGGTAACATCTCCCATGTATTGATCTGGTGTAAGTACTTCTACTTTCATGATTGGCTCTAACAATGTAGGCTTCGCTTTACGTCCCGCTTCACGGAAACCAGCTTTAGCACACAATTCAAAGCTCATTGCATCAGAATCCACATCGTGGTAGCTACCATCAAATACACGCACTTTCATATTGTTTACAGGATAGCCTGCCAATACACCAGAAGTCATTGATGTTTCAAACCCTTTAAGGATTGCTGGAACAAATTCTTTTGGAATAGATCCACCAAATAAATCATTTACAAATTGGAAGCTCTTTCCTTCATTTTCTTTTAACCACTCTGCATCAGCTGGTCCAATTTCAAATTGAATGTCCGCAAACTTACCACGACCACCAGACTGCTTTTTCAATACTTCTCTGTGTTGAACAGTTGTACCGAATGATTCTTTGTAAGCAACCTGAGGTGCACCTTGGTTTACTTCTACCTTAAACTCACGACGCATACGGTCAATGATGATTTCAAGGTGTAATTCACCCATTCCACGTAAAATGGTTTGGCCAGTATCTTCATCAGTATTAACACGTAAAGTAGGATCTTCTTCTACCAACTTTGCAATAGCCATACCCATTTTATCAACGTCTGCCTGAGTTTTAGGCTCAACAGCAATCGCGATTACAGGCTCAGGAATAAACATGTTCTCCAAAGTAATTGGATGGTTTTCATCACAAAGTGTATCTCCAGTTTTGATTTCCTTGAAACCTACCGCAGCTGCGATATCACCAGCTTCAATAAAATCAATTGGGTTTTGTTTGTTTGCAAACATCTTCATGATACGGCTGATACGCTCTTTCTTACCGCTTCTTACGTTCAATACATAAGAACCAGCATCTAAACGACCAGAGTAACAACGGAAGAATGCCAAACGACCAACGAAAGGATCGGTCATGATTTTGAAAGCCAATGCGGAGAATGGTTCTTTAGCATTTGGCTTTCTAGTGATTTGCTCACCAGAATCAGGATCTGTACCTACTGTATCTTCCACATCAACTGGAGAAGGTAAGTAACGACAAACTGCATCTAATGCTGTTTGTACCCCTTTATTTTTGAATGAAGAACCACACATCATTGGAACGATGCTTAGATCGATACAAGCTTTACGGATGGCTTCGTGTACCTCATCTTCAGAAATTGAATCTGGGTTATCAAAGAATTTCTCCATTAACTTATCATCGTATTCAGCAACGGCTTCAATCAAGTTTTGTCTCCAATGCAATACGTCTTCCATCATGTCTGCTGGTACAGGAATTTCGTCGAAAGTCATTCCTTCTGTTTCAGCATGCCATACAATACCTTTCATTTTAATCAAGTCTACCACGCCTTTGAAGTTATCTTCTGCGCCAATAGGTAATTGCAATGGCACTGCTTTAGCACCCAACATTTCTTTAACCTGTGTTACCACCATTAAGAAATCGGCACCTGCACGGTCCATTTTATTAACGAATCCAATACGTGGTACTTTATAACGGTTAGCTTGACGCCAAACGGTCTCAGACTGAGGTTCTACACCATCTACTGCTGAAAACAACGCAATCAAACCATCTAATACACGCATAGAACGCTCTACCTCTACGGTAAAGTCTACGTGTCCTGGAGTATCGATGATGTTGAAATAATAATTCTTGGTTTCAGGAGTGGCTTTACCCAATACAGTTGGGAAATTCCACTGACAGCTTACTGCCGCAGAAGTAATGGTAATACCTCTTTCCTTTTCTTGCTCCATCCAGTCGGTAGTAGCACCACCATCATGTACTTCACCAATCTTATGGATCATACCAGTGTAGCGCAAAATACGCTCGGTGGTAGTGGTTTTACCGGCATCAATGTGGGCGGCAATACCAAAGTTTCGTTGAAATTTCAAATCAGCCATATAGTATTCTTGTTTTTTTAGAGGCCGCAAAGGTACAGATAATCCCGAACCAACAAAGGGTTCGGGCGGTTTTATTTAGAATGGGGAAAAATCGTGTACTGAAACGGGCTTCAAAGCGACTGAAATGAGTGGTTTGGTGCAAAAAAAAGCCTCTTCGGTGAGGAAGAGGCTTGTATAAAAATCAGTTGAATTAAACTTTAAAGTGAGAGAAGGCTTTGTTTGCTTCAGCCATACGGTGTGTATCTTCTTTCTTCTTAAATGCAGCACCTTCACCTTTTGCAGCAGCCATGATTTCATTTGATAACTTGTCGGCCATGGTACGTCCGTTTCTTTCGCGGCTGTAGCGGATTAACCACTTCATGCTCAAAGAAATTTTACGATCAGGACGAACTTCAGCAGGAATTTGGAAAGTAGCACCACCAATTCTGCGGCTTCTAACTTCAACAGCTGGTGTTACATTAGCAATTGCTTTCTTCCATACTTCGTATCCGTCTTCACCAGTGATTTTAGTGATTTTATCTACTGCATCATAAAAGATATTGATTGCAGTACTTTTTTTACCATCCCACATCAAGTTGTTGATGAAACGGGTAACCAACTTATCGTTAAAACGACCGTCTGGTGCTAAGGGTAATTTTTTCGCTTGGGCTTTACGCATGATTTAATTTTTAAAGAGACTGATTGTCTTCAAGTATTAAAACTTTACTCAGTCACTATGGATGAATGAACTATTTTTTAGCTTTTTCTTTCTTAGTACCGTATTTAGAACGGCTTTGTTTACGATCCTTAACGCCCGCAGTATCTAGGCTACCGCGCACAATATGGTAACGTACCCCTGGTAAGTCTTTTACACGACCACCACGGATTAATACGATAGAGTGCTCTTGTAAGTTGTGGCCTTCACCTGGAATATAGGCAATCACCTCAACTTTATTGGTCAAACGCACTTTCGCTACTTTACGCAAAGCAGAGTTTGGTTTTTTTGGAGTGGTAGTATATACACGGGTACATACGCCACGACGCTGAGGACATGCATCCAAAGCTCTTGACTTACTCTTAGCCCTGATAATTTCGCGGCCTTTTCTAACTAATTGTTGTATTGTAGGCATTATAAACCATTTAAAATTTCGGACGGCAAAGGTAATGGCTCTAAATGAGAATCCAAAATGTTTTCAAAAAAAAAGTATTTCTACGGGCAAAAAAAAGGGATTTAGCCCAATTTTAGCCCCCCTATTGTTGGTTTGCCAAAGACTTAGTTGTTTTACAAAGTAGCCCCGCAAATCCCCCTGAACCGCCATGAGGCCACTTATTGTCGCTTGTCTCCTACTGCTGCAAGCAGGAGCATCCACTGTTTTTGCACAATCCGGTACACCAGTGCTATATTCTGCTAAAAATACGGTTTACCAGCAAGATTTTAATGCATTACCCAACTCGGGCAATTTCAGCTTAACCGGAAAAGGTCCTTTCGATTTCAGCAGTGCCCCTTTTTCAATTACCGCTTTAGCAGGCTGGTCTTTTATGCAAAAAGCTGGCTCCGCGTCCAATGCACTTTTGTCAATTGGTACGGGCAGTTCAACTGCTGCTGGCGTTTACAGTGTTGGGGCAACTGGCAGCACTGATAGGGCATTGGGTTTATTGGCTGCGGGCACTGGCGTGTATGCCATTGGCATCCGACTCACCAATGCAACAGGCAGCAGTTTAAACACAGTGTCTGGGAGCATCACTGTTGAACAGTGGCGCAAAGGGGGATCAGGCAATCGCAATAGCCTTAACGGCAAATTTGCAGTGGGGTTGATTGATGGATTGGACCATCCCAATTTAAACAGCCACCCTTCCCTCCAAATGGCTTCAGTTCAGTACAGCACGGGTGCTGGCAGCTTAAATGGCAATAGTCCGGAAAACCAAACCACGATTCAATTTACCCTATCAGGCATAGATTGGAAACCTGGCGAACAATTATTACTGCGATGGGATGATACAGACGAATCTGGTAGCGATGATTTATTAGCCATTGATCAATTCAGCATCAAAGCCGATTTTGATACAAGTAAAAACAATGTGCCGATAGAGCAGTTGACAAGTCAAGCGCCCAATCCAAGCAATGCAGATACCATACAATATTGGTTTAAAGCAGGCGGTGATATCACCGGTTTGAGTACTGCAAATTTTGCTTTGTTAACTGAAGGGATTAGCAACGCCGCTATTACCAAAGTTGCTGGCACTGGCAGCGATTACTTGATTCACGTGTATACTGGCACTGGAGAAGGGAAAATGGTTTTAGGCATTCAAAATAACCAAAACTTAGTACCAGGATTAAGTGGCCTACCCTTTTTTAGTATCGATACACAACGCATTGATAAAATAAAACCAGTATTGCTCAATTGGCATGCAATCAAAGATTCACTGTTTAAAACCAAGGACACACTTACCCTTGTATTTAATTTTAGTGAGCCCATAACCTTAGATACGAGTATAGCAAGGCCAGCCATTGATATACAAATTGGATCTGCTGTAAAGCAAGCCAGTTATACGTATGGAAATGTATCGAAACAGTTGGTATTTCAATACATTGTTGCTGAAGGCGATATTGATTCAGATGGTATTGGCTTAGCCACCAACTTCAATTTGAACAGTTTAGGGATTAGCGATCTGGCAGAAAATACATGTGCAACAGGTTGGCCTTCTTTACCGATTCAACCAATTAAAATTGGTAACCAAATGATTCAATTTGTATCACTTAAGGATACGATGCTGACGCAATGCAATAGCTTAGACAGCATTGATATTGCACCAGTTTTGCAGATCGATAAAAGCCATGCCGGCGCCCAAATTCTATGGGAGGTAGTAGAAGGACCGACTCATTGGAACAGTCTTCAACAGCGTGTTACAGCGAATAGCCAAACTGAATACACACAACCCAATCAATGGAAATGGTTTAGCAAGAATGGCCATCTAAAAGACAGCCTCCTCATTCGCGTAAAAGATGGCAACAAGCAAGCCGTTAAAAAAATATTCCTACAAACACTGAGCTGGTTGGGCACAGCAGACAGCAGTTGGCAGAACCCGTTGAACTGGTGCAATACAGCGTTACCGAAAGATAGTGCAACAGTGATCATCCCCCCTAACGCTCAATATATGCCCACACTTGCAGGGGTGCATCAAATCAAAGATTTGTATATCAGCACTGGAGCCGCTTTACAAATTACTGGTACGTTAAAATTAAGTGGGCATTTGTTTGCAGACAGTGCATCGGTTCAAGCAACTGCAGGCACAATTGAATTGAATGGTCTACGCCCTCAATCAATCAATGGACATATTTTCCAACAACAAACCGTCAACAATTTGACCATTCAAAATGCATCTGGTGTGGTGTTGTCTCATCCGCTTCATTTACAAAAACATTTGAACATGCGGGCAGGTAGTTTATTGACAAATGACCAGTTGTTCTTCTTGTCTGGCGCTGCTATAAGCAGTGCTGCAATTGGCACGACCATTATTGGAAATGTGCATGCGGCCAATCTGTTCGCCAATAAAACTGCTGGTAACTATTTAGCGGGGCATCCATTTAATGCTAGTATCAACTTAAATAAATGGACTGCTCAACCAAGTCTTTTTTATCTAGATGACTCTATATCCACTGATAGTTTTTCAATTGAACCCAGATGGAAACCCTTCCAATATGGTGCAGACAGCTTGCTAGGGTTATGGAAAAAGCAACAGGGCATCCAATGGCGGATTCCAGCCAATCAATCAGCGCAAACGGCACCACCATACTTAAGTGGGCCAATTGAAATGGGTAATCAGACCGTTCTACTCAATGGAAAAAGCCATCAATTTAATCTAGTGTCTAATCCATATTTAAGTCCTATTCAAACCAATGCCATTGGGAGGTCAACTGGTGTGCGGGCTTACAAATATATTTGGAATCCAGCCCTTGGTCAAAATGGAGGGTATACCACTTTACCGTTTTCACAAAACCATATTTTGAATCCGTTTGAAGCATTGATTGT
>JAIXYL010000003.1 GCA_027490265.1 Sediminibacterium sp. | reverse complement strand
TTAGAATTCACAATTCTTCGGCGTTCTGGCAAATGCAATCACGTCTCTGATATTGGTCATCCCTGTTACAAACTGCACCATTCTTTCAAAGCCCAAGCCAAAACCTGCGTGTGGCACGGTTCCGAAGCGACGCGTATCTAAATACCAGCTCATTTCTTCCGCAGGAATATGCATCTCTTTCATACGCGCTTCCAATTTCTCTAAACGCTCTTCTCTTTGCGATCCGCCAACAATTTCACCAATGCCCGGTGCCAAGATATCCATTGCCGCTACTGTTTCTTTGCCTGGTTCACAGCCATCATTTAAGCGCATATAAAACGCTTTGATTTTTGCAGGGTAGCCCGTAACAATTACCGGCTTTTTAAAATGCTTCTCTACCAAGTAACGCTCATGCTCGCTCTGCATATCAATTCCCCAGCTGACATCGTATTTGAATTTCTTCTTTTTATAGGCAGGGCTGTCTAATAAAATTTGAATGGCTTCTGTATAAGTGATGCGTTCAAATTGATTGTTAACCACAAAATTCAATTTGTCTAATAAGCCCATTTCTGCACGCTCATTTTGTGGTTTTTGTTTTTCTTCTTCCGCCAAACGCTGGTCTAAAAATTCAAGATCTTCTTTATTATGCTCCATAGCATAACGAATCAGGTATTGAATGAATTCCTCAGCCAAGTTCATATTGTCTTCAATATCATGAAAAGCCATTTCAGGCTCAATCATCCAGAACTCAGCCAGGTGGCGGGTTGTATTAGAATTCTCTGCTCTAAACGTTGGTCCAAACGTATAGATTTCAGAAAATGCCATCGCACCTAATTCTCCTTCTAATTGTCCACTCACTGTTAGGTTAGTGCTCTTGCCAAAAAAGTCTTCGCTATAATCAATATTACCCGCTGCGTCTTTTGGTGCAGAACCATCCATTGGTAAAGTGGTTACTCTAAACATTTCACCAGCACCTTCCGCATCACTGGCCGTGATAATCGGTGTATGCAAATACACAAATCCCTTATTATTAAAAAATTGGTGCACGGCAAATGCCAATGAGTGACGAATGCGAAACACCGCACCAAATGTATTGGTACGAAAACGCAAATGTGCTTTCTCTCTTAAGAATTCTAAACTGTGTTTTTTCGGTTGGAGCGGATACTTCTCGGCATCTGAATCTCCTAGTATTTCTAGCGTTACCGCTTTAACTTCTATCGTTTGTCCCTTGCCCACACTTTCCACAACTTCACCCACTACTTTTAAAGAGGCACCCGTGGTGATTCTTTTTAATGTTTCATCATCTAGTAATCCCAAAGCCACCACCACTTGTAAATTATTATTGGTGCTGCCATCATTTAATGCAATAAACTGGTTGTTGCGAAATGTTCGCACCCATCCCATAACGGTAACTTGATCGCCTGGCTTACCTGTTGTCAACAGGGTTTTTATCTTGATTCTCGTGTTAAACATGGCGCAAAGATAACCAAACAGGGCTTCTAATTCAGCATTGACCGTTGTTTTAGGGCTACATCCATAAAATTTTACCGAGAATAGTGCTGGTATTCTCAATATTTTGTAACATTGCATTGGAAACAACGCTGATTAGCCCATATTTGAGCATCAACTTTCAGTTACTCTCTTTCCAAATCAACCCAATTAACCTTTCTGAGCTTTTTTTTCCTTAGACAGGCCTAACTTTTTTTATCGTTTGACATTGATACCCCCAAACAACTTTTCTATTTATGTATGACATTCTTCAGTTAAATGACATGCTATTGCCCGAACTAGTGGATATAGCAGAACGTTTAAAAATTACTGGTGCAAAAAAACAAGACAAGCAAGGCTTGATCTACAAAATCCTAGATTCCCAAGCGGTTCAAGAAAGTACCGCTAAAGAAAATGGTGCACCTAAAAAAGCAGGCCGTCCTAAAAAAGCGGTTAATATTAAAACTTCTACTGGATCAACCGAAGAAGCAGAAGTGATGCAAGAAGCACCAGCTGCCCCAATTGCAAAAGCCGCACCTACTGCAGCACCCGTTAATCCAGCACCTGCAAGAAACAACGAAGCCGGTAATGCCAATAGGCCCATTAAAAAAGCCATGCCGCCTAAAAAAGGTCCTGGCCCTAGACCAAGAATTGAGAAAACGGTCGAGCCAGATAACGCCAACAGCGCCAATCAACCCGAAAACGATCCAACAGCCAATATTGCTGCCGCGATCATTCAAACTTTAGAAGCCAGCGACAATAACAATGAAGCGGCTCAAGCGCCAGAAACCACTTTACAACAAGACCGTCCAAGACATCAGCACGTTAAGAAAGAGCCGGTTTTTAATATAGAATTTGAAGGTGTTATTCCAGGTGAAGGCGTGTTAGAAATGATGCCTGATGGCTATGGTTTCTTAAGATCGTCAGATTATAATTATTTGTCTTCTCCTGATGATGTGTATGTGTCTCCTTCGCAAATCAAATTATTTGGTTTGAAGACTGGTGATACCGTAACAGGGTCTGTGCGTCCGCCAAAAGAAGGCGAAAAATATTTTGCCTTATTAAAAGTTGATTTCATCAATGGTAAGCGCCCTGATGAAGTGCGTGACCGTGTGCCATTTGATTACTTGACACCTTTGTTTCCTTTTGAGAAATTAAATTTATTTACGTCTCCTAGCAACTACAGCACGAGAATCATTGATTTGTTTACCCCAATTGGTAAAGGTCAGCGTGGGTTGATTGTAGCCCAACCAAAAGTTGGTAAGACCATGTTGTTGAAAGAAGTGGCGAATGCCATTGCGGCCAATCACCCAGAGTGTTATTTGATGGTGGTTTTGATTGATGAACGTCCTGAAGAGGTAACCGATATGGAGCGCAGTGTAAATGCCGAAGTAATTGCCTCTACATTTGATGAGCCTGCTGAAAAACACGTAAAGGTTTCTGCCATCGCTTTACAAAAAGCAAAACGTTTGGTAGAGTGTGGTCATGATGTGGTGATTTTATTAGACTCTATTACCCGTTTGGCTAGAGCACATAATACCGTTGCCCCTTCAAGTGGTAAGGTTTTAAGTGGGGGAGTTGAAGCCAACGCGTTACTAAAACCCAAACAGTTTTTTGGGGCTGCCCGTAAAATTGAGAACGGTGGTTCATTAACCATTTTAGCCACTGCCTTAGTTGAAACCGGTAGTAAAATGGACGAAGTGATTTTTGAAGAATTCAAGGGTACTGGTAATATGGAATTACAGTTGGAAAGAAAATTAGCCAACAAACGTATATTCCCTGCCATCGATTTAGTAGGCTCTTCTACTCGTAGAGACGATTTATTATTAGAAAAAGACGTACTACAAAGAATGAATATTCTCCGTGTCTTCTTAAATGATATGAATCCTGAAGAAGCCATGAATGAATTACTGAAGCGTATGCGCGGTACCAAAAACAACGAAGAGTTTTTGGCGAGTATGAATCGATAATGTCTTTGTATGAATAGAATTGAAAAGGGCACCACTATTTAGCGGTGCCCTTTTTTTACTTCAATCTTTCTTCAAATAATTTCAAAATTCGTTTGTACTCATCGGTCCAACTACTGGGCTCAACAAAGCCGTGGTCTTCAACGGGATATACTGCGAGTTCCCAATTGTCTTTTTTGAGTTCAATGAGTTTTTGTGAAAGCCGCACCACATCTTGAAAATGTACATTCACGTCTACCATGCCGTGACAAATCAATAAATGATTTTTTAATCCCGCTGCAAAATTGATGGGAGATGATTTTGCATATGCAATAGAATCTTGAACCGGCTCATTTAAAATATTGGCTGTATAACCATGATTATAATGTGCCCAATCCGTCACTGGTCTTAATGCAGCACCTGCTTTAAACACATCCGGTGTGGTAAACAATCCCATCAACGTAATAAAGCCTCCATAAGATCCGCCGTACAAACCAATTCGATTTGGATCAATGCCGTAATTTTTCACTAAGAAATCTGCGGCATCTACATGATCGGTTAAATCTTTTCCACCCATATGCCTGTAGATGCCCGTACGCCAATCTCTTCCATAACCACTGCTGGCCCTGTAATCTATATCAATCACCGTATAGCCCTTGTCGGCCAATAAATTATTGAACATGTATTCTCTAAAATAACTGCTCCACCAATAATGGACATTCTGTAAATACCCCGCCCCGTGCACAAAAAATACGGCAGCCCCATTTTTCTTATTGGCAGCTGGTTCATAAATTCTTGCATAAATGGATTGGCCATCTCTTGCAGGAATGGTAATCACTTTTGCTTCTTTCCAATCGTATTTTTTAAAGGCATCGCTCATGGATAAATTGGTTACCTGAATGGGTTTTTTACCGGGCGCATTTTCTTGCACATATAATTCCCATGGCTTGTTGATATAAGAATAGCGATACGCAATCCATTTTTCATCGGGGCTCATGCTCACTTCATATCCACCTTCACCTGCAGTAATTCTTTCTTTGGCAGAACCGTCTATTTTTATGCGATACCAATTTAATTTTCCAGGATGGGTTTCGTTGGTCAACAAATAAAAATGTTGTTTGGTCTTACTCAATTTTAAATCTTGCACTTCGTAGTTTCCCGCTGTTACTGCTTTTTTATTTTGTGTTTTTACATCA
>JAIXYL010000164.1 GCA_027490265.1 Sediminibacterium sp. | reverse complement strand
TGCCTTGTCCATTTGTGCCGAAATCATGTCGGTTCTTGAAGAGACCCATCCACAACAGTTGAAATTCAAGCAAACGCCAATTCATGCATCTATATGAGTAGCGGCGTAATCATATTGGCTGCAGGTGCTGCAACAAGAATGGGAAAAGCTAAAATGCTTTTACCATTTAAGCAAACCACCATATTGCAACATATCATTAATGAAGTCGTTGCTGTTGAACCCACAGCTGTATATCTGGTTACAGGGCATTATCATCAAGCTATTTCGGACAATATCGATCAAGCAAATGTTCAGATTGTTTTCAACCAGTATTATGCCAATGGAATGAGTAGTTCAATACAAATAGGCCTAAAACATTTGCTCAGCGATTATCCGAATATAGAGTCAATAATCATTATTGTTGCTGATCAACCCTTTTTAAATAGAGATATTATACATGCATTGCAAGCGTTACGGCAAAAAACGCATAAGGGGTTGGTAGCGGCTTCTTATGATGGCATTATTGGAACCCCTGTTTTATTGGCAATAAAATATGTTGAGCAATTAAACCAATTGATTGGAGATAAAGGTGCCCGCAGTATCTTACAAGCTTTTCCTGAAGACCTTGCCACTGTTGATTTTGCATTAGGGGGATTAGATATTGATAATGAAGCGGATTATGAGCAGTTTTGTAAAATTTTAAATTCGGTACATGTTAATTGACGAACACAATAGAGTTCACGACTATTTACGTATTTCTCTAACCGATCATTGTAATTTGAGGTGTTTCTATTGCATGCCTGAAGAAGATTATGCATTTATGCCCAATCAACAACTCATGCAAACCCATGAGTTGATTGCTTTGGCTAAAATATTTGTTGATCAAGGGGTTAAGAAAATAAGATTAACGGGCGGTGAACCCTTGGTACGAAAAGATGCTGCCAACATTATACAAGCTCTTGGACAGCTGAATATTCAATTAACCATGACTACCAATGCAACAAGAATTCATTTGTTCATTGATGTACTGAAATCTGCTGGTATCCGTTCAATCAATATCAGTTTAGATACCTTGCAAAGAGAAAAATTTCTAATGCTCACACGGAGAGATCAATTTGATCAAGTCCGTTCCAATATTGATTTGTTATTGCAACACCAGTTTGCCGTTAAAATTAATATGGTGGTAGTAAAAGGGATGAATGACCACGAAATACTTGATTTTATTGCTTGGACCAAGCATCACCCTATTCAAATTCGTTTTATTGAATTCATGCCCTTTGATGGCAATCAATGGAAGAGCGATAAATTGGTCACACTGCAAGAAATGCTCCAAATCATTCAAACGCAATATGCTATTTCGGCTGGTGAACGTGAGCCCAATGATACCAGTAAGCCGTATCATATTGAAGGACATTTGGGAAGTTTTGCAGTAATCAGTACGATGAGTGCTCCTTTTTGTAGTACTTGTAATCGCATTAGATTAACGGCTGATGGCAAAATCAAGAACTGTCTGTTTTCTGCTTCAGAAACAGATTTGTTGACGCCGATGCGAAATGGGTTTGACGTTCTGCCATTCATTAAAGCCTCCATTGCTGCCAAGCATCCAGCATTGGGTGGTCAATTTTCTAATGATTTAGAAAAAATAAATACCAATGAACTGCACAATCGAAGTATGATTGCCATTGGTGGTTAAAGTATATGATGATCACTGTAACAGACGCAAAAAATATTATTTACGTTAAGGCTAAAAAGTTGGCCCCTGTGTGGGTGCCATTAATTGAAGCAGCTGGATATGTTGCAGCAGAAGATATTTACAGTCCTATGTCAATGCCAGGTTTTGCCCAGTCTTCAATGGACGGGTATGCCATTCTATTGAGTAATATTAATCAGCTATTACGCATACAAGATGAATTGCCTGCGGGTTCACAAAAACAAATTTACCTTCAAGAGGGTGCTGCTGTTAAAGTGTTTACCGGGGGGCCTGTTCCTGCCAATGCAGATATGGTCATTCAAAAAGAATGGGTTGCGGAAATAAATGGGCAAATTCAGATCATTCAACAATCAAGTGAACTGGGTTTACATATTCGCCAACCTGGCTCTTCAATTCAAAAGGGTGATTTGGTTATTCAAGCAGAGACCCTATTTCATCCATATCAATTGGCCATGTTAGCGAGCTTAGGTTTTACTGAGGTTTTGGTATATCCTATGCCAAAAATTGGATTGGTCATCACAGGGAATGAATTAATCAAACCGGGTCAAGCACTGGATATTGCCCAAGTGTATGAATCTAATTCTATTGGCTTGGTAAGTGCGTTTAAATCTTTAAGTGTAAATGATGTGACAGTGTACTATGCTAAAGATGATTTAAATGATACCATTTCTGTAGTTAAACATGCCATTAATCAAGCGGATATCCTGGTATTAACAGGTGGTGTAAGTGTGGGCGATTATGATTTTGTTGCAAAGGCTTGTACAAGCATTGGGGCAGAACAATTGTTGCATGGTATCAAACAGAAGCCAGGAAAACCGATGTATGTTGGCGAATATTGTAGTAAGTTGATTTTTGGATTACCTGGTAACCCTAGTTCGGTGTTACATTGCTTTCAACAATACGTGAAACCAACCATTGAATTAATGGTTGGTAAAGTACCCATACAGCCAATTCAAGCAAGCCTGAAAGCAGACTATACCAAAGCAGTTGGATTAACTCATTTTTTGAAGGGGTTATTGGTTGATGATACAGTCAGCATCTTGCCAGCACAAGCTTCATATCAGGTAGGCGCTTTTTCAAATGCCAATTGTTGGGTCGAATTGCCTGCTGAAACAGCTCAATTTGCTCAAGGGCAAATGGTTACCGTTCATTTATTTTAAATTCGATCTATGGATTTAATCTGGCTATATAGTATTGCTTTTTTTGTGATCGCTTTTTTATACGCGTCGGTTGGTCATGGAGGCGCCAGTGGCTATTTGGCATTAATGGCAATATTTGGTTTTAGTTCAACCGTGATGAAGCCAACGGCTTTAATCCTCAATTTATTGGTGTCCTGTTTGGCATTTGTATCGTTTTACAAAGCCAAACACTTTAAATCGGCAATGCTTTGGCCATTAGTACTCACTTCTATTCCAATGGCATATATTGGTAGTATTGTGCCAGTTTCAGAACCATTGTATAAAAAACTATTGGCAGTGGTATTATTCATTTCTATTCTTAGATTGTTATTCTCAAATAAATCTGAAGCCAGTCTTACAACACCAAAATGGTATTGGTTAAGTGTAGTAGGTGCTTTCATTGGATTGGTTTCAGGGATGATTGGGATGGGCGGCGGCATTTTATTGTCTCCTTTTTTACTATTAATGGGATGGTCTACACAAAAGCAAACAGCAGCCATCAGTGCAATTTTTATATTTTTGAATTCTGCTGCTGGCCTTTTTGGTCAAATGCAAAAGGGATTTGATTTAGCGCCATCCATTTATATCATTATTGGGGTTGTTTTATTAGGAGGATGGTTGGGCGCTTATTTTGGTGCAAAGCAATTTCAATCGAATCACTTGAAGTTTATTTTATCGGCGGTTTTGTTGATGGCTGCCACCAAATTATTGTTTGTAAATTAATATTATGGAAGTACAAGTATTGTTCTTTGGGTCAATCACAGACATCACCAACGTTACTGAAACGATGGTTGCATCTTGTGCAGATACTGATACCTTGATTTCGCAATTAATTCAACAGTACCCAACATTGTCTAATAAAAAATATTTTATTGCATTGAATCAAAAAATGATACAAACCAATTCACCTTTAAAATCAGGCGATACAGTGGCATTGATGCCGCCATTCTCTGGAGGATAATATGCAATTGAATCAGCGTTACATAAGACAGCAGATTTTGCCAGGCTTTGGAATAGGGTCTCAAGAAAAATTGACCAAAGCCAAAGTATTGATCATCGGTATGGGGGGATTGGGCTGTCCAATTTTGCAATATTTGGTTGGGGCCGGTGTTGGAACAATTGGGATCATGGATGGGGACAAGATCAGTGAAAGTAATTTACACAGACAACTGTTGTATGATACCAATCAATTGGGTTTGATGAAAGTTGAAGTTGCCGCTTCTAAAATGCGTTTACAAAATCCTTTGGTACAAATTCATACGCATCCCTACAGTTTATTCAAAGAAAATGCATTTCAACTCATTGAACAATATGATTTTGTAATTGACGCAACTGATAACTTCATTGCCAAGTACTTGATTAACGACGTGTCGGTTATTTTAAATAAACCTTGGATATACGGCGCTGTATCCGGTTTTGAAGGGCAGATTGCAGTGTTTAATTTAAAAGAGGCCGATGGACATTCTTTAAATTATCGTCACTTGTTTCCAGAACAACCTGAAGTAAATGAAATACCAACTTGTGAAGAAGCTGGTATAATAGGTGTTTTGCCAGGTATTATCGGCACCATGCAAGCAGCAGAAGCCATTAAAATCATCACTGGCATTGGAAAGCCATTGCAGAATACCTTATTGAATTATAACCTGATCACATCAAGTTGGTACAGCATTCATATGGACAGCGCTGTTTCATCTCCAACAATTAATCAACAGTTTTTTGATGAAATGATTTACGATCATCATTGTGTTTGGACAGAAAATGATATTGATGTAGAGGATATAGATGTGGATGAAATTGATGTGACAAGTTTTGTTGAAATACAAAACAACAAGGATATATTTATTCTGGATGTTAGAGAATTTCATGAGTATCCAGTAATTGATTTTGCGCATGCCCAAATACCGATGTCTGCATTAAAACAGTCCATTGCACAATTGCCAAATTTGCCGATTTATGTGATCTGTCATCAAGGGATTCGCAGTATATATGCAGCACAATTGATTAAATTGCAGAAGTCAATGGATGTATACAGTGTGAAAGGAGGCTTGACGGCCTATTTTAATCAAATCAATCATGAGCAGTAAGCAAGCGAAGTCTATTTTTTTTAGCGGTCCTATTCCTGCACAAAAAATTGCAGACGATATTCAAAAACATGCTACCAAAACCAATATTGGTGCACATAGTATTTTTCTTGGGCAAGTAAGGGCCGATATGATGCATGATAAAGCAGTTACTGCGATTGAATACACTGCTTATGAAGATATGGTCAACGAGCAAATGCAAACCATACGAGCTGCTTTTTTTGAAAAGTATGCCCTAACCTGTATGCATATATATCATAGTTTGGGGACTGTTGCTGTTGGCGAAATCTGTTTGTTTGTGTTTACATCTTCAGCACATAGAAGAGATGCAATTGATGCTTGTAATGAAATGGTTGAAACAATTAAGAAAGCATTGCCTATATGGGGTAAAGAAATATTTGCTGACAGCAGTACCGTTTGGAAAAAAAATAATGAATCATGGTAAATATTACGCAAAAATCGAACACCCTTCGAAAAGCGATTGCTGAAGCTACGGTGGCAGTGTCTAAACAAGCAACCATTGATGCAATCAAACAACATTTGGTACCCAAAGGCGATGTGTTTTCTTTTGCAAAAGTAGCGGCTTTATTTGGGGTTAAGAAAACCAGTGAATTGATTCCTGACTGTCATCCTTTGCCAATTGAGTATACAGATGTTCGATTTTCTATACATGAATTGAGCGTCATTATTGAAGTTGAAGTACACACCATTTATAAAACTGGCGTGGAGGTTGAAGCCATGCACGGCGCATCTATTGCAGCACTCACATTATACGATATGTTGAAGCCAATTGATGCACATGTATTGATTCAACAGATTCAACTGAAATCAAAAACTGGTGGTAAGCGCGATCATAAAAATTATCTTGAGCATGGTTTAAAAGCTGCTGTTGTGGTTTGTTCTGATTCTGTTTCTGCCAATCAAGCAACTGATAAAGCAGGCCTTTCAGTGATTGAACGATTGAAACAGTTTAATATTCAAGTACCAGTCTATAGCGTAATACCCGACGATGCTTTAATGATTCAACAACAAGTAGACGCCAATACCAATGGAGATATTCAGTTACTCATTTTTGTTGGCGGTACGGGTGTTTCTCATCGTGATATTACACCCGACACCATCGCACCTTTGTTGCATAGACCCTTAGATGGCATCATGGAAACTGCCAGACGATTTGGTCAAGACCGCATGCCACACGCAATGTTGTCTAGAAGTGTAGCGGGTTTGATCAACCAAACATTGGTCCTTACTTTTCCTGGCTCATTGTCTGGTTCAAAAGAATATATGGAAGCATTGTTCCCGCATGTATTACATGTATTTGATGTGTTATCAGGCGATAGACATGGATTATAGTGTTGGCAATAAATCGTATGTAAAAGGCATTTGAGGGTCTTCAATACCCCTATTAAAATTTTTTGCAACCGTATACGCATTTAATGCATCACTGGGTAGTTGATAGTTGGCTAGTGCTTTAATTCTCGGCTCATTTAGAGGGCCAATCCATTCCTCCGCTAGTGCTTTTGGCAAAATCGTAGGCATCCGCTTTTTGGTATTATGAATGGATGACATCAGTTCATTCGCTGCTGTTGTAATGATGGCGAAACTGTGAATCATTTCTCCGGAAAGCTTGTCAGTCCAAGGTTGCCAAATGCCTGCCATATACAATAATGGTTCATTGCTGTTGGCACTGCTGATAAAGTATGGGTATGCCACAGGTTTTTTATCATCTTTAGACTGATAATGTTGCCATTCATAAAAGCCTGTACTTAATACCAAACATCTTCTTGATTTGGCTGCTGCCTGATATATTTTACTGTCAAATAATTTTTCTGCTGTAGCATTCAGCGTAGTGTATTTTTTTCGACTCTCTTCTAATTCACCTAAGTGTTTGATAAACCAAGGTATAAATTCCCAATGAGCCAACTCAGCATGCCAATCGCCAGTATTGTCCTCAACAATGATTGGCCAAGATGAATAACTAAAGCCTGATTGAACTGGAATATTAGCAGGAGGTAAGTCTTTGGTCTTCCCCTTTAATTCTACCGTTTTTTTTGCCGGCAGTTTGAGTGAGTTGTAATAACACATAAACTGAAATTACGCCAATCCGCGATTATAATCCCACTACTTCAACGTAATTTGATTTATTGGGTCTGCTGCTCACTGTTGCCCTACATCTGCCACAGTTGGGATCTTCTTTTTGCGTTTTCAATAAACGAACAGTAATGACCGTGCCAGTGAGGTCGCTGGTTAATGTTTGTAATTTGGCCCTGTCTTCACAACTGAAAGTGGTAAAGAAAACATCGTCCAAAGTTTGTCCTTCAAATACAAAATTATTTTCAGCGTATTCACTTGATTTTGTATCAACCAATTGCACAATGGCGTCATTGCAAATTTCCTTGATTATTTTAACCCGAAATGTTGCCACGGTTAAATCGTCATTTTTTGTACAAGATAATTGCAGTAGACTGAATGAAAAAAGTGATAGTATGATACGTCTCATAAACGTCTTTTATAATAAGATGCTTTTCAATAAAAAAGTGCTGCTTTTCTAGTTTGTTGGTTCGAGTCAGCCATTATTAATGAAGCCGAACAAGTTCGGCAGGTTCGTAAATGCAAAAACCCTCTCACTTTCGTTTGAGGGCTTTGTAGCCGGTACGGGAATCGAACCCGTCTTTGCCCCGTGAAAGGGGGCTGTCCTAACCGATAGACGAACCGGCCATGGTTTTATCTTTCGGGTTGCAAAAATAAGCGGCAAATTGTTTTCTGCCAAACTTTTTTGTCAAATTACAGAAATTGATTTTAGAAACTGTAAATTTGCCTTCCTAACGCTAATTAATCAAATTAAAACAGCAATCAATGAGTACAGTTAAAGTTGCCATTAACGGTTTTGGAAGAATCGGTCGTTTGGTTTTTCGTCAGATTTACAATATGAAGGGAATTGATGTAGTAGCCATCAACGATTTAACCAGTCCTGCTGTATTGGCACATTTATTAAAATACGACAGTGCACAAGGTCGTTTTGATGCTACAGTTACTTCTACAGAAGATTCAATCGTCGTAAACGGTGAATCAGTTAAAATATATGCTCAACGCGATCCAGCCCAAATTCCTTGGGGTGCGCATGGTGTAGATGTAGTGATTGAATCAACAGGGTTCTTTACTGATAAGGACAAAGCAGAAGCGCATCTTAAAGCAGGTGCAAAAAGAGTGGTTATTTCAGCTCCCGCAACTGGCGATTTGAAAACAGTTGTCTTCAACGTAAACCATGCCATTCTTGATGGTTCAGAAACCATTATTTCTTGTGCATCTTGTACAACCAATTGCTTGGCGCCAATGGCTAAAGTGTTAAATGATCAATTTGGTATTCAAACTGGTATCATGAGTACCATTCATGCATATACAAATGACCAAAACACATTGGATGCACCACATCCAAAAGGTGATTTAAGAAGAGCTAGAGCTGCAGCGGCCAACATTGTACCGAATAGTACAGGTGCTGCTAAAGCAATTGGATTGGTATTGCCTGAATTAAAAGGTAAATTAGACGGAAGCGCACAGCGTGTTCCAACCATTACTGGTTCATTAACAGAACTAACCACCATTTTAAGTAAGAAAGTTACTGCAGACGAAATCAATGCTGCTATGAAAGCTGCTTCAAATGAAAGCTTTGGTTACAATGAAGATGAAATTGTAAGCTCAGATATTATTGGTACGCATTTTGGTTCTTTGTTTGATGCAACACAAACCAAAGTAATGACTGTGGGTGATGTGCAATTAGTGAAAACAGTGAGTTGGTATGATAACGAAATGAGTTATGTAAGCCAATTGGTAAGAACTGTTCAATTCTTTGCGGGTTTAATCAGCAAATAATTTTTTAACATCAATATGCTTATAAAGCCGTTCCGTTTTCGGGACGGCTTTTGTTTTTTGGTTAAATTGCTGAATAAATAGTTAAATATGACAAGTCCATTTGTTGCTTTTAATTTTTCTGGAAAGAAAGCTTTGATCAGAGTTGATTTTAATGTGCCTTTAGATAAGCAAACCTATGCTATCGGAGATGATAATCGCATGCGAGCTGCGGTTCCAACCATCGTAAAGATTTTGCAAGATGGGGGCTCGGTTATTTTGATGAGTCACTTAGGAAGACCCAAAGAAGGGCCTGAAACAAAGAGTTCATTAATTCATATTGTAGGTCATTTGCAAACATTACTAAGTGCTGCAATGCATCAATCGGTATTAGTACAATTTGCCAATGATTGTATAGGTCAAGAAGCTTATGATAAATCTGCTGAGTTGAAAGCTGGTGAAGTATTGTTATTAGAAAATTTGCGCTTTTACAAAGAAGAGGAAAAAGGGGATGCTGCTTTTGCTGAAAAGCTCAGTAAGTTAGGTGATGTATATATCAACGATGCATTTGGTACAGCCCATCGTGCACATGCATCTACTGCTGTAATTGCTCAGTATTTTAATTCAGACAGTAAAATGTTTGGATTATTGATGGAAGGAGAAGTAAGAGCTGCTGAATTGGTTTTGCATAAAGCGGCCAAACCATTCACAGCCATCATTGGTGGCGCTAAAGTGAGCGATAAAATTTTAATTATCGAAAATCTTTTAGAGCGCGCAACAGATATTATTATTGGAGGAGGGATGGCTTACACATTTATGAAAGCTAAGGGTGGACAAATCGGTAAGAGTTTGTGTGAAGAAGATCGTTTATCAACTGCCTTGGATATTTTAGAAAAAGCTGCAGCAAAAGGGGTGAATATCCATTTGCCAGTAGACAGTATTATTGCAGATAATTTTGCCGCCGACGCACAAACAGATGTCGCTTTAAGTAATGAGATTCCTGATGGTTGGATGGGATTGGATATTGGTCCGAAAGCTGCAGCAGCATTTGCCGATACCATCAATAATTCTAAAACGATTTTATGGAATGGCCCCATGGGCGTATTTGAAATGGAAAAATTTCAAAATGGCACCAAAGCCATTGCTGTGGCTGTTGCTGAAGCAACTGCCAATGGCGCATTTAGTTTGGTAGGTGGCGGTGATAGCGTTGCTGCTGTTAATCAATTTGGCTTTGCTGATCAAGTTAGTTATGTCAGTACAGGGGGCGGCGCCATGCTTGAATACTTTGAAGGCAAAGTATTACCAGGCATTGCAGCTATCTCAGTACAATAAATTTTAGGCAACATCTTCGCCTGTGGCAGCTTTCATCATTAGGAACCAATCTTCTCTGGTGAGTTTGATGGAAGCTGCTTTTTTTGCTTGCGCCAATCTTGTAGCTTGGGTAGTTCCTATCACTGACAAAATTTTAGAGGGATGAGTATTGAGCCATGCAATCAATATTTCATTTAAGCCAGCAGCATACTTTTCTGCTAATAATGATGCTGCATGTGCAATACTTCTATAATGCGGATGTAAATCATCCGTTAACAATCCACCACCCAAAGGCGCCCATGCCATTGGACGAATCTGATGTTCAATACAATTATCTAGAATGCCATTATAAATCGGCGCAGTTTTGATAATGGATACTTCTATTTGATTGTAATGTATTGGCACCCAATTCCGTAACATATTTACTTGATGTGGTAAGAAATTCGATACGCCAAAAGCATGCACTTTACCTTGTTGTTGCAAGATTTGTATGGCTTCTGCTACTGCTTCAGGATCTAGTAAAGGATCTGCCCGATGAATCAATAACACATCTAAATAATCGGTGCCAAAATTTTTTAGAGACTGTTCAGCTGATTGAATAATATGTTTTTTACCTGTATTGTATGATTTAATATTGTGTTGTGGCCGATTCTCGGCAACCATTTGTATCCCACATTTGGTGATAATTTTTATTTGAGATCTTAGTGTTTTATCTTCTTTTAAGGCATCACCAAATTCTTCTTCGGTAGTATAGTCACCATAAATATCGGCATGATCAAAACTGTTCACGCCAATTTCTAAACAATCTTCAATCATCGCTCTATAAGCTGCTGTATTGAAGTTAGCACCCCATTTACCCCATCGCATGCAACCAGCAATGGGATTACTTAACTGTTCCTGATTTTTCATAATTAAATATAGGCATAAAAAAATCTCGTCCTGAAATCAGAACGAGATTTATAAATCGGTAGGATTATGCAATTAATATCTGTTGTATCCACCGCCGCCGCCGTTTCCACGATCGCGATTACCGCCACCGTATCCACCGCCGCCACCGCGATTTCCACCGCCGCCGCCATAGCCGCCACGACTTCCGCCGCCGCCGCCACCATAAGGCTTCTTCTTAAAGCCGCCTCTTTCGCCTTCAGGGCGTGGTGTAGATTCGTTCACAACAATTTTGCGATCCATAACATCAGTGTCATGTAAAGCAGCGATAGCAGCACGAGCTGCATCATCATCAGCCATTTCAACGAAACCAAAGCCTTTGCTACGGTCGTTGTTAAATTTGTCGGTAACGATTTTGGCACTGCTTACTTCACCATAGGGAGCAAACAGGTTTTGCAGGTCTTCACTAGACATATTCCAGTTAAGATTTCCAACGTAAATGTTCATTTTTAAGAAATTAAGTGATCAAAAAACCAAAGCTAAAATAGTAACCAAAAACCCTGAACCATTTACGTGAAAACGTTCTGAGACCTGGAACTTCTGCATTTGGACAGTTAAAGATAGGGTTTTTAATGATTTGGGCGCTTTTTTCCAAAAAAATGACCATTATTTTTTGTAAGGGAATATACCGCATACGCGGTATTGTTTGGATTATACAGAGCGGCTATTTTTATTAAAATTTTAAACAATGCGTTTAAACCTATTTTATTGTTTTTTTCTGCTAATTGGGTCAAGCATATATGGCCAGAAATTGACAGTTTTGAATACGCAATTTGATGATGACCGTCACAATTTTATCACGAGGAAAAGTGTATCCAAAACCGATTCAGTACAATATTTTGTAGATAAAGGGTATTTTAATTTAGATAATAGGCATTATGTAAGCAGTGGGTATAGATGGTATTATTTAAGCTGTGGTATTCAGCCGGCCGCCATCACCCAATATAAAGCTGAGATTACTCAAATAGCCGGTGTGCAAAATTATGGATATGGGATTGTAGTGAATGCATTTGATGGCAGTAACTACGTGATGTTTACGATTGCAGCAAACGGATTTTATTCTATCGCTGCCGCAACAAATGGGGTATTAAATAAAATTTCAAACGGCTGGGTAAAATCATCTCTGGTAAAAACTGGGTTAAAAGCAACGAATCAGTTAGTTATAGAAAGACAGGGCGATTTGTATAGTTTTTTATTGAATGGAGTATCCATTAAACAAGTCAATTTAGTTGGACAAAAATTTGCTGCGAATATGGGATTGACTGCACAAGGGGGGATGCACGTGGCTATGGACAATATTGACATTCAACAATGGTTAAGTAATAATATGATTCAGGGTAAAATAGGATCCGGATATACACCGATTACAACATATCCTATTGCTGCAAAACCTATTCCCACAAAGTCTAATAAATCTGAGCTTTACATCATTGCAACTGGCACTAATCAATATATGTATGGATTAAAGGATAAGGATGGATACCGATTGATTGATCCTGTTCACAGTGATTTAGATTTTCAAAATGGATTTATTAAAGTGGGGAACAGTAAAGCCAATAATTTGGGGATTTTTGATGAACAAGGCAATGTAATTGTTCCCCAAATAATGAAGAGTATTGCCATCAACCGTTCAAAACAAGCGACTTATTTTATATGCAGGGCTGATAATGGTATCTATGGTTTGGTTGATCAATTTGGAAAAACTGTTTTACCATTTGTATACAATTATATTGATCAAGTATCCGAAGGCTTTGTTTATGCAAAAACATATAGTGGTTGGGGGGTGGTAGATTTAACAGGCCTACCAATTGTGCCCTTTGGTACATTGGATGATGCTGATGAAAAGAGAAAACGAAGTTTTATTACCACTAAACAATTTTTTCAAGGTAGAATGATTGCCACAGCAAAAGCATCTGATGGAGGAAAAGAAGGCGTGCTTGATACAAAAGGCAATTGGGTCATCATGCCTAAGTACGAGTCTATTTCAAGAGTAGATACCAATCAATCATATATTGTTTCAATACTTGACCCTCAAAATAATATGCGCCTAAAATACGGTGTCATCGATTATACTGGAAAAAACATGATCCCACCAATTTATTCAAGTATATCCACTCAAGGGAAAAATTATATTGTTGCAGATGGATTTAGTCCATACGGGGATGATTTTAGCGATTTAGCGGATGAAGATTTTTGGGATGAGTTAGATGAAGCTGTTGAACAAAAGAAAGTCACCCAAAAATGGGGTATGCTCAGTAACACTGGCAGTGTAATCATTCCTATAAAACACCAATACATAGCTTCCTCTTTAGATAACCAAGTAGCGATGGTTGAATTTGAAGATGCAGCTGCTGACAAAAATGCAAAATTGAATAAAGGGTTATATGATCATAAAGGTAAAATGCTGTTGAATTTAAGCCAGTACGATGCCTATGTTTATGATTCAGTCAAGTTAAAAACAAAACCCAAAAAAGATTATCGTATTCTTTATCCTTATTACGCAGATGGCTTAATCAATGTAGGGAAAGCTGGTAAATGGGGGTATTTAGATAAAACTGGCAAAATAGTCATCCCATTTCAATATGATATGGCGAGTGCGTTTTACAATGGTGTTGCATTAGTCAAAAAAGGAAATGATTGGGAATACATTAATAAAGCCGGTAAAAAATTGACTGAAGCAGAAGCCAACCCAATATTGGGGATTGATTATTCTAATAAATTACTACCACCCATTCGTTCAAATTAATTATGGTAAACCTCTTTGCTTTTATCGGGGGGTAAGAGCAAAAAAAATGCCCCGAGTAATCGGGGCATTCACTTTTTAAAGAAGTGTATTAACCTTCCACAACTTCAAATTCAATTTCAGTATTGTTACCGTTGCCAAAGTCGATGGTTGCTTTATAAGTACCCAACTCTTTAACTTCGTCTACAATAGTGATGCGCTTGCGATCAATTTCATATCCTTTTTGGTCGCGAATAGCACGAGCAATTTGTAAAGAAGTAACTGCACCAAAGATTTTTCCAGTGATACCAGTTTTTGCACCTACTTTAACAGGAGATGATTTTAATACTTCAATTACTTTATTGATTTCAGCTAACATAGCAGCTTCCTTCTTTGCTTTAACTTTAAGCTTTTCTTCTAATTGTTTCATATTAGAAGGGCTAGCTTCAACAGCAAATTTTTGAGGAATCAAAAAGTTACGTGCATAGCCATTTTTAACGGTTACTAGTTCGTTCTTACCGCCTAAATTGTCTACGTCTTGAATTAATATTACTTGCATTTTTTTGTTTTTAGTCCCAGCGCCCAATCATTTGATATTGATTTGACTGTCTCACGCTTTGCGCGATTAGGGATGGTTCACTAATTGGTCTATTTCAATAAATCTGTTACGTAAGGCAACAAAGACATTTGACGTGCTTTCTTAACAGCGTCGGTTACTTTACGTTGGTATTTTAAAGAGTTACCAGACAAACGACGTGGTAATAATTTACCTTGTTCGTTGATGAATTTTTTCAAGAATTCAATGTCTTTGTAGTCTACGTATTTGATACCATATTTCTTGAAACGACAGAATTTCTTCTTAGGTTTCTCTTGCTTAATAGCGGTCAGGTATTTTATTTCGTTCTTTGCCATGATTATGCTTCCGCTTTTTCAATTTTAGGGAATCCGCCATTTCTCTTGGTATAGTTGTACTCGATGGCGTATTTATCGAGACGGGTAACCATGTGACGCATCACTTGCTCATCACGTAGTAATTGAATTTTCAATTTCTCAATACCTTCAGCAGGCAAAGTGAATTCTAAAACCCAGTAGATACCAGTGGTTTTCTTTTGAATAGGGTAAGCTAGTGATTTCAATCCCCATGGATTGTTGTGAACGGTTGCACCGCCCAGTTCAGTGATGATATCCTGGAACTTTTTTTGAGAAGACTTAAAATCTTCTTCAGAAAGAACCGGCGTAAAAATCACCATCAATTCGTAATTGTTCATTACTTGAATTTTTTTGGTTAAAAATTGGTTTTTTCCCAGTGGATTCTTGCAAGCAAGAAAATCTGCCAAAAACAGATTTGGGGCTGCAAAAGTAGGTAGAATACCGTTCTTAACCAAATTACTTACCCGCTAATTCAATCATGGCGCTTAAATCATTGACCAATTTGTCAACATTTGAGTCTCCACCCACACTTTTGAACCTAATTTTACCCGATTTGTCCAAAATGAATTTGGTGGGGATGCCATCTACTTTGTAAGATGTAACCACTTTATACGCATCAGATGTGTCTTTTTCATCATATAATACATTGAAGCTGTATTTGTTTTTGGTAATAAATTCAGATACTTCCTTGGTTCTTTTCTCCATGGTTTCTTGATTTTCCCAAGTATCCACAAACAAGAAAGCTACATTAGGGTCGTTTTTATACTTATCCAATGCTTTTTGCATACCAGGAAAAGAGGCAATACAAGGGCCACACCAAGTAGCCCAAAAATCAATCACCACTACTTTTCCTTTTAAGCTTGCCAATTGAACTTCCTTGCCTTCAAGGTTTTTCAATTTAAAATCTACAGAAGGCTCATCAATCATTTTTTTAACAAGCGCTTCTCTTGCTTTTATGGTAGCTGCATTGGCTAAAACGTTGAGTCTGTCATTTGCGGCTGACTCTGATCCTAATGTTTTAATCAAAGCATTTTTAAGAACGGCTTTAGTTTTACTGCCTGCAGTATTTTTCTCTACCAATGGGCTCAACTTTGCAACCAATTCGTTACTGGTTAATACTTTTTCAGCAATACCAGCATACCGATCATTGTACTCATTGTTGCTCCAGTTGGTTAATTCACAACCTTCTTTGGCATAGGCGAGTGCTGTTGAATAATCTCTTAATTTGAATAAAATATAGGCATACGTGTCTGTATACATGCCGAAAGTAGATTTTCGGTTTTTCTCCCACATATCAATTGTGTAAAAGTCAGGCTTTGGTTCTGTTGGATTGGTAATCTGTTGTTTTGCCCAAATTGTGGCTTCTTTAGAGAGCTGTTCCGCTTGTGAGTACATCGTGTCTTTGGTATATGCCCATCCCCAAGCCAAATTGTTGTATAGCCCAACTTTATCGGCTGGCGTTAACTTGGCAGTATATTGCATTAATTTATCCATACTGATTGGCCCTTTACTATTAGCATAGCTTTGAGCTACCATTTGAAACATACGACTGTACTCCGCTTTGTCATTCACGGATATTGCGGGATATTTTTTGATCATGGCTTCAATGGCCTCTACGCGCTTATCTAAATCTAAAATGGTGTTTAAGCCACGCATTTCGTTATTTTTTTTCCAATTACCATCTGGAAATTTTGTTCGCATTTCAGTGCTTATTTGGCCAGCTTTTTCAGTCATTTTTACTCCCCCCGCATAAGCAGTCAACATCATATAGTCGCCTTCTTTTACATTTGGATGGGTAAGGATCTCTTTTGCAAGCTCATCTATAATTGCATTGACCGCTTTTCTGTTGGCTTGATAATTAATGGAGAGATACTGTTGATATAATTGATAATGTGCTTCAGGAAAATCTTTCCATTCTTGATTCATGACTTCCAATGCCTTGTCTGTATTGGGATCAATACCTAAATAATATTCTCCCAATCCTGCATAAACACTGGTTAGTGCATGGCCCGCACCCATAACCCGATTACCTTTTTCATCATGAACCGGAATGATAAAGCCATTCTTTTTATTATTGTCGATGATGTCCTCTTCTTTTACCAGAAATGCCAACAGTTTGGCATCAGATGGTACCACAAATGTGCCTGTATAGGTTTGGTTCTTTTGAACAGATGGTGCAAATTCAATCACCCCATTTTTATTGTCTATAAAGTTGAAATGATATATCCCAAACTTCGGCGTTGTTTTACCGGGTAATACAGACCCCTTTGGATTATACGTGAACACAACTTTATCGCCGGCTTTTGGCTTTGATGGTTGATAAGTAAAAGTTTGTGCCATTAAGCCAACACTTAGTATGAGGCTCGTGAAAAGAAAAAGCGCTTTGATTGCTTTCATTTGTTAAGGTTTTAAGGCTAACAAATTACTTATTTATTTTTAATTAATATGTTAAATAAAAGTAGCGAGTGTAGGCAGTCAACAAATTGTTTACGCTTCAATCATTAGGGTTTACTTTAAACAACTTACCTATCCAAATGGAGTATTGTTTCAGCTTCCTCACACTTTTACATTTACCTAAATATTTAAAATATCATGAAAACAAAATTATTGTCACTTTCATTTCTTTTATCGCTAGTCATCGCATCTAATTCACAAACACTTGGAGAGTTTAAACCCAAAGACCAAACATATGGCTTAAATAAAGTGAAAGATGCCAAAAGAATTTATATTTCAAGTTTCACCGTGAATTTTCAGGTCTATAATGAAAAAGAAGACTTTAAACAAGGTGGATCAATATTCGGTGGTGGTGTAAAAGGCGACGCAAAGGCGGAACTTTCTATTGGGTTAACTGGTCTTTCTGAAACTGATGTTCAACAAATCACTGATAAATTATACCAAGATTTTATTGCACAAATCAAAGCCAAAGGCTTAGAAGTGGTCAGTGCTGATGAGGCTGGAAAATCAGATACCTATGAAGATTATATTAAGATGCAGGGTGGAAAAGCAAGTCTTTCGCAATTTCCAGGTATGGTGACTACTTCACCAACGGGCTACGAATGGTATGTGAAATCTGTAGATAAAGATGGTAAAACAAAAAGTGGTGGTTTTTTAAATAGACCTGAAGCGCTTTTCCCCAAATTATCAAAAAGCCTTGGCGATGCTATTATTAGTGAGGTCAATTTGTATGTAATGTTTGTTGAAGATCAAAATGCCTTTAGAGGAGCTGGTGCCAATATTAAAGTAAAAACAAACCTTCGTCTTGCAGATCAAGAAGCTATTATTATGACCAGTAAAGCTAAAATAAAATTGAAAGGACAAAATCAAACAGTACCAATCAGTAGCGAAGTATCTTTTTATCATGGCAAAATGGGTCTCGGATCAACTTCTGCATATGTAGGTTCATTAGGGAAACCTTTAGAGATTGGAGATGTTATTGAAGATACCAAATTGCAAAGTTTTGCTAAAAACGATGCCGATGTTCTTGGAATGAGCAATGGAACATATAGAATTTTTAATCCGGAAAATAGAGAAAGTGCATCAACTAAAACCATTAAGGTAGAATCAAAAAAATATGTTGATGGCGTGCTAATGGCAGCGAAGCAATTTGTCGATTACCATGTACAGTCGTTTTTAAAGGAGCTTTAGGAATTGTACTAACAGCATCGGATTTATCCAAATGGAGTATTGTTGAAACTAGTCGTCCCGACTACATTTAACCAAATTTTGATCATGTTCAACAAAATGGCTTTGTTGTGTTTGCTGTTCATTTGCAGATCTGCAAGTGGACAGAAATTATTGGTATATAAAGATGCATGTGAGGACAATCGTTTTGGGTGGCCAGTTTTAAAAACTGGGTTGGCCACTGATTCAGTTTTTTACAATATTGAAAATGGTGGGTTTGTTGTTGACAACAAACGTCATAAAGGAGCTGGATTTTATTGGGTCATTCGCAGTTATGGGGCTAATCCCACAGCGCATACGTCTATCCAAGTTGATATTGCACAGCTAGCTGGAGATGATAATAGACCTTATGGATTAGTATTCAATGCAAAAGACGTTAATACCTATGTTTATTTCATCATTACCAGCAACGGCAATTATGGAATGGCTGCTATTAAAGATGGTAAAATACATGGAACGCCTTTTGCATGGACTTCCAGTAGTTTAATTAAAACTGGCCTAAACGCGACAAACCAACTAAAAGTAGACCAAAAAGGCGATAGTTATTCTTTCTATATTAATGAAGTACTAGTTAAAAAAATAGATTATCCGGGTCAACCCTTCGCGGGATACTTTGGTCAATTTTTATTTAGTTCTGTTCGTAGTAAAATCGATAACATTGAAATATTTCAATGGTTACCAGAATCTGATTTACCACGTAAAATAGGGCCTGGTTATGTATCTCCGCTTACAATGCCAGTTGCTACAAAACCGATTTCTTCAAAAGATGGTAAACCAGCAACTTTTTCAATAAATACAGGTGTGAAAACTACATCTATTTTTGGAACACCAGCCGATAAGTACCTATATGGGTTAAAAGATAAAGATGGGTATCGTTTATTAGATCCTACTTTCTCGCGAATTTTTATTCATCCTGAAGATGGTTTTTTATATACTGAATTAAAAGACAAAGATTCTGAAGGAATTTTAACGCCACTTTTAGAACCCATTGTTCCCAATATTTTACAGAATGATCTATTTCATTGGTTTACCAAAGAAGGTTACTTGTCTTGTAAACTACCTAATGGCTTTTGGGGGGTAATTGATAAGGCTGGTAAAACAATTTTGCCCTTTATTTATGATGAATTAGACGATGTTTCTGACGGAGTCATTTTTGCTAGAAAAGGTAAGTTATGGGGTGTGATAGATATACAAGGAAATACTGTTATTCCATTTGGCTCAGTTAGTAATAATGTTTTGTTTAAAAGGTTGTTTAGAAATGGAATAGCTATAGTTTCAGCATCAAAGGCCGATGGCGGAAATGTTGGACTCATTAACAAAAAAGCTGAATGGGTTGTATTGCCAAAATATGGGTTGATCCGTTTTGTAGAACAAAACAAAACTTACATAACCGAAAGTGCCTATCCTGATAATAATAAAAAATCTATTTATACTATTCTAGATGAGGCAGGAAAACCATTGCCCATACAGTCCTATAATTATATCGCTGAAAGTGGACAAAACTATATTGTTGGTGAAGGCGTTTGCTATGAATCAAGCGGCTCGCAAGGATTAGCTGAGCGTTCGCTTTGTAAATTTGGATTAATTGATAAATCGGGAAAAATTATCATACCACTCAAATTCAACCGTATACTCCCTCTTTCAAATAAAGATGTATTTAGAGTAGAGTTACACGAAAATGTTGCTGGTACTTCTACTGTAAAAATCAAAATCGGGATGTACAATAGTAAGGGTAAGGAAGTGATACCTGTTCAATATGAGGGCATTCCAAACGATAATGCCAGAAAACAATGGTTCTTCGATAATCAACGATTTGCAACAACAGAGGTGAGCGAAGATGGAATTTTGAATGTATATAAAGATGGGAAGTACGGAGCTGTAGATATTACTGGTAGAGTATTAATTCCACTTCAATTCGATTTTATAAGTTCATTTTTAAACGGCATTGCATTTGCTAAAAAAGGAACGGATACTTTTTATATTGATAAATCTGGCAAGAAAGTAAAATCCCCCGAAGCTGCTGCGCCTGTTAAATCTGAGTATGATCCTGTAACTGAATTACCGCCGATAAGGAAGTCTTGAGATTTATTTAAATAGCGTACTGTGTAAATATTAACCTGCAATTGTATTAATTAAAATTCTTTGATGTTAAAAAAAATCTATTTAGTTTGTTTACTTGGCATCAGTTTAGCTACGCAAGCTCAACGCTTAACGATCGTCAATGAAAACTTTGATGACAATCGTTTGGGCTGGTTCAGCAAACCTAATGTAACGCCAACTGATTCTTTAACTTCTTTTCTTAGTTCAGGTGCGCTCCATTTAGATAATAAATACGCGGGCTTTCGCTTACCATGGTATATTCGTTCATTCGGGATGAACCCTACCGCCAACACTTCATTTAAAGCAACATTTAGTTTAATTGATGGCCCTCAAAATAGAGGTTATGGATTAATTATTAATCCATTCGATATAAATAATTATTTAGCTTTTTTCATTTCTGGAGATGGGTATTATTATATATTTTCAGTGGTGGGTGGACAAACTAAACAAGTTACAAATGGTTGGTTACAAAGTAGTTTGCTTAAAAAAGGATTGAATCAAAAAAACATTTTGCAAATTGAAAAAGTTGCAGGAAACTATAGTTTTAGCATTAATGATGTAATCGTATTAAAACAAGCAATTTTAGGCCAGCCCTTCAAAGATAAGGTTGCTTTTGGGTGTGTAGGTGGGGTGCATTGTGCTGTAGATGATTTAGAAATTAAACAATGGAGTTCTAAAACAGATGTGCCTGGAAAAATCGGTAACACCTATGGTTCTACTCTAAATTTTCCAGTGGCACCTTACCCTAGTGCAACTTATAATAAAGAACCTGCATCTTTTTATTTGAATACGAATAGAGGAACACGCTATGGTTTAAAAGATAGGGACGGATTTAGACTATTAGATCCGCTTTATAGTTTTATAAGTAATTACAATGGTTTTACAATTATTCAGCCTGAAGATGTGAATGCAAGAGGCGTTCTGAATGAACAATTAGAATTAATTGTTCCATATGTGTTAAATAACGTTAATTCTTTTTCAAAAAATGGATATGCAGCATGTGTGGTCCAAAATGGATTTTATGGGCTTATTGATAAAAATGGCAAAACTGTTTTACCATTTTTATATGATTTCTTGGGAAATGAAAATGAGGGATTGGTATATGCAATGCTTAACAGAAAATTTGGCGTAGTTGATCTTTTAGGAAATCCTGTAGTTCCTTTTGGCTCAATTGGTGATATCGATAATGGATCAAAAAATTATTTTGGTTCGATTTTTAGGAAAGGTTTTATGGAGGCCAGAAGCCCGACTGATAATAAAAGAGGGATCATTAATCCGAAAGGAAAATGGGTGATAGAACCTAAGTATACAAAAGTTACTTACGTAGATACCAATAAAACATTTATTGTAGCTATTCGACCATCTCTTCAGCAAAACAATTTATTATACGGATTGGTAGACATTAACGGCAAAGAATTGTTACCTGCTAAATATGATTATTTAGATGAGCTTGGAAATCATTTTCGATTTGGTGTAGGCAGTAATGAAGATACCAAAGATTACAAAGATCCCAATGCTAAGAAAGAAATATTGTATGGTTTAATAGATAAGACAGGGAAACAAATTATCCCAGCACAATTTTATGGTTTGAATTTAACTAATGATAAGGATGTTATAGAAGTTACTAAAGCCTACGTGGATGCTCAGGGGAACTTTTTAGGGGATAAAAAAGGATTAATAAATGTTAAAGGGCAAGAGCTTGTACCTATTGCTAAATATGATCCTTTTATCTATGATGCTGCAAGACTTGTTGGAATTCCTAAAGATGATAATCGACTAAAGTACCCTTTTTATATTGAAGGTTTAATGAACATTGCTTTAAATGGAAAATGGGGCGCTGTAAATAAGAATGATAAAGTAGTTGTTCCTTTCGAATATGATTTTATTAGCACTTTTCTTGATGGCTATGCTGTAGCTAAAAAAGATGGTGTTGTTATGTATATTGATAAAACAGGTAAAAAAGTAGATGCATCCTTGATTAAATATCCTACGTATGGAGCTGTAAAAGAATTGCCACCTATAAGAAAGTGAGGCGTTAAAAACAAGTATTGAGCGCTAAAGGATAAGATGATCATTACGAATTTTGTGTTCGGGGGACCACAAAAAGAGTCTGGAATAGAAGTGTCAACTTTTATCTCCAGACTTTATATTAATATTCTTTCTTGTTTTTCACCAATTGATTACACCTTATCTTGAGGATTTAAGCGAGTCAATGGCCAAATATTGGCCTCTTTTACAGTGAGATAGCCATACCATAGCGCAAAAAATGCGGGAACAAACCACAATAGGTAAATGGTAAAAAATACCAAGTCTTTAAAATTAAAGCAGGCAAAACATACTAGTGTATAAATGAATATGCTCAACCAATAGTTTTTTCTGTGGGCTCTTTCCTTGGCAGATCCAGCTACCAAGTATATTAATGAGCTAATTAATTGCCAAGCGCCAATTATAATATAGGCAGAGAGTACTAAGAATGGGATAAAAGGGGCAATTATTGCTGTACCCACAATCAATAGAATTTGACCCCAACTGTCTATTTTTTTTAAAGCAATGTGCATGATTACTATTTTACTCTGGTTAAAATGCCAGAGGCACCAGTACTATTTACTTGTGTCATGATGATTGTTCCATTTGTTAAAAGTTTAAGTTGAAATAGAACAGTTTCAGCTCCTTCAGGCTGCCATAACATACTACCTGTTTGTGCTTGCAATGTGAATTTTCCTTT
>JAIXYL010000126.1 GCA_027490265.1 Sediminibacterium sp. | reverse complement strand
CGGTAACCAATGAAGACAATGTGTTGAATGTTACATTTGTAGAAACAGACGCAAATGGTCAAGCTATTGAAAATGGTATCAGTAAAGACAACTCAGTTTTGGTCAAATACTTTGCACCAGCTTTCCGCAGTCAATTAATGGGAAAGAAAAAAGACGATGTGGTAGCATTACAAATCAGCCAAGCATTTGAAGACAAAGAAGCAGAAACCATTTTAGCAGATCTTGGACTAACCAAAGATGATGCTGATAAATATTTTAATTTATTGATTACGAAAGTAGGCTTAGTAGAAAAAGCTGAATTGAACGAGGAACTATTTGTTCAGGTTTATCCGGGCAATGATCAAATAAAAACTGAGGCAGACCTTAGAAATGAAATTAAAGCTGAGATTGAAAAATACTATGCTCAGTCTGCGCGTAATCAAGTGCAGGATCAGATTTATCACTACTTGGTTGACCATGTACAAATGGAATTCCCTGACAATTTCTTAAAGCGTTGGTTACAAACTGGTGGTGAAAAACCAAAGAGTGCTGAAGAAGCTGAAGCAGAATTTCCTTCATTTGTAAAGCAATTGAAGTGGACTTTAATCAGCAGCAAATTAACACAAGACAATAAAATTGAAGTGTTGCCTGAAGACATTCGCAACTTCGCCAAAATGCAATTGTTCAGCTATATGGGCAACCAATTAGGTGCATTAGGCGATAACCAACAATGGGTTGACGATTATGCCAATCGCATGATGCAAGACAAGAAATTTGTAGAAGACAGCTACCATAGAATCAATGCAGAAAAATTATTTGATGCTTTAGAGGCTCAGGTGAACACTGCAGATGAATCTATTAGTGCTGATGATTTTGCAAAAAAATTAGAGCACCATCACCATTAATCGGTTAGTTGCAGTAACCCATGTGCAAGTAAGCCTTGCAATAAATACTGTTTCACTTGCTTGGCGATTACTCGATTCAAGAACAATGGGGCACTAAAATCGAATAAACATTTTTTAATACCAGACATTGGGATGTTCTTCAAGAGCATCCCAATTCTTTTTTGCATAATTGGTTGCATTTTGTCTAATGGGTCATGATGCAAAACAGGCCATGGCAATGGTACTTGATTTGGTGCAAATAATGGAATGATTTGAACCGCATGACCATTGGCAGAACTGAATTGATTTAGATTCACTTCGGCATACCCTTTTGAAAAAATAGGATGCGTTGTTAACGCAGCTTTGGGAATGGTAAAATGGTTTTTTAAAAACATGGCACAATTATATTGACCCAAAGCATAATCATGTTCTCTGAACTGTTGGTTAATAAACCCACTAAACCCTCCCAATGCCCCACCTGCCATGGCAGTGGCCCCTTCAAAACGCTGTGCTGTTCCACCCAAAATGGTTCTAACGGGTGCAATCAAAAATTGACCAGCGTGTTGCTGTTGCAATACCTGCATTATAGGTGCTGGTTTGGCTTTCATTTGTTGCAGTATGGCTTGTAATAGGTATTGCATCATGTGAAGCATATCGGGTTGCATGGGTATGGGGGCGCCTATTTCAGTGGGAAATGGATCAATCATTAATACCGAAGATCTAAATTGTTCAAAGGATTGATCCAATGCATATAGCGGGTTTTCTTGCTGTACCACTTGGTTTAACAATTCACGTACTTTTTCAAATGGTTCGTTGTTCATTAAGCCCCCATCAACATGCAGTGAGGTATAATTGGTGCTTGAAGGTTCTAGCACCAACCCAGGTTGATGAATCCACTGGTTTTGAAAAATGGCTTCCCAAGGTCGATGCAAAATTCTAGGGGGCAGTCCTATTGGAAATGCCCCTGTTGCCAGCGCAGCATCCCTGAGGGTTTGCACATGCAATCCTGATGGCAGATTCAATGGCATCCAGCCTTTTTCGCTTTGCCCATTCTTTGAGAATTGAAAACAAGCATAATCTTGATGTACCGACATGGTCTGATGCTGTTGGTTCAAATTGGCATTAAACGACATTGGATAAGGATATCCAACGATATTGGTCATTGTTACAAATAGTTTTAACTGCGGATGAATATAATCTGGCAAGGGTTGCCATTGTTTGGATGGATTCAAAAAAACGGCGTTGGCCAGCTCATCCAAAAGCCCAGCATTGAGCAAAGATTGGGGCAGTCCAGGTTTTTGTAGGTCTGTAACATCTAATAGAGGGGCCATCATATTATTGCCTTGCATGGTCACCCAAGCTTGTTTAAACAAATTGACGTTGGGTTGTTGAACAGCGGCTGCAGTTAACAAACCAGTCATGCCACCTGCCGAAGCGCCGCCAATAATAGAGAGCTGTACGCGATGATTGGGTACGCCTGGTTGGCCGCGTTGTTGCTCCCACCGTTGCAAGGCATTTAACAAATAATCTACAACGCCAGCCGTATACGCACCTGCAGAAACGCCTCCTGCCATGCAAAGTCCAATATGAAATGTGTTTGGGGTCATATATTAACAAATAGTCTTTCTGAACTTATCTAAAATGACCGACCTTCGCAACCGTGTTTTAACGGAATTTTGCTTTTATGTCAAAATGCCATAATTCAAGGTTTGCACAGTATTTGAACAAGCTTAATTCCTATTTAACAAAACACTTAACTTCAAAGCGAAAAATCACTTTATGAATATTGGACAAGAGTTTGAAAAATTTGCAGTTAAACACCAAGGCATCAGCAGTGGTGTATTACACAATTATAAAAATTATGGTCAGGTGACTAACTTGACCCCTTATATCATTGAAGAAAGGCCATTGAATGTAGCCAGTATGGACGTATTCAGCAGATTGATGATGGACCGCATCATTTTCTTAGGAGAAGGCATCAATGATTATGTGGCCAACATCGTTACGGCGCAATTGTTGTTTTTGGAAAGCACGGATCGCACCAGAGATATTCAAATGTATATTAACAGCCCAGGTGGCAGCGTTTATGCAGGATTGGGCATCTATGATACCATGCAATTTATTGGTCCAGACGTAGCAACCATTTGTACAGGAATCGCTGCGAGCATGGGTCAAATTTTATTGTGTGCTGGGGTGGAAGGCAAAAGAACGGCGCTTAAACACAGCAGAATCATGATGCACCAACCAAGTGGCGGTATTGGTGGTCAAGCAACGGATATTGAAATCACTGCTCGAGAAATCAAAAAATTAAAGCAGGAATTGTATGCCATCACTGCCAGTCATACCGGCAAAACCATTGAAACCATTGCCAAAGACAGTGACCGTGATTTTTGGATGACCGCAACTGAAGCAAAAGAATACGGTCTTGTTGATGAAGTCTTGCTCACCAATCCTCGTAAAACCAAGAACCGCTAATTGATAACACCGCTAAACTTTAAACAATGATACAATCTAAATATATCGTGAATCCATACCTCAATAACGACCAAGATGAACCTGATGAGAACAAGGATGATAAGAAGGATTCAATGGGTAGTTTTATGACCAAGAAAATGGAACAACTGTTCTTTGAAAAAAGAGCCGTTTATTTATGGGGCGTAGTGGATGATAAATCAGCTAGAGACGTAGTGACCAAATTGTTGCTATTAGACGCAGACAAACCAGGTGCAGACATTAAACTTTATATCAATAGTCCGGGTGGTGTAGTAACCAGTGGTATGGTAATGTACGATACTATGAAAATGATTCAAAGCCCAGTAAGTACCATTTGTATGGGCTTAGCTGCGAGCATGGGCTCCATTTTATTAAGTGCTGGCGCAAAAGGTCACCGATACATTTACCCACATGGCGAAGTGATGATTCACCAACCAAGTTTAGGTGGCTACTATCAAGCAACCAGTGCTGATATTGAAATTCAAGCCAATCAAATTTTAAAAACCAAACATTTGGGCGCCAAAATTTTGGCTGAAAACTGTGGCAAAACAGTTGAACAAATACTAGCAGATTTTGACCGCGATTATTGGATGGATGCTACTGAAGCAGTGAATTACGGCATTGTAGATGGTATTTTAAACAAGTTATAATCCATGGCAAAACAAAACAATTTACATTGCTCTTTCTGCGGAAGAAGCCGTGAAGAAGTGAAGATCTTGATTGCTGGACAAGAGGGCCATATCTGCGAAAACTGTGTAGAACATGCCGAGGAAATCATTGCACAAGAATTAACTGCAAAAAATAATCCTGCTGGTGTTGGAAGTGCAGGTACGGTTCAGGTTAGAAAACCTAAAGAAATTAAACAGTTCTTAGACGATTATGTGATTGGTCAAGATGAAGCCAAGAAAATTCTTTGTGTAGCTGTATACAACCACTACAAACGCGTTAACAATAAACAAATTGTTGATGATGTTGAAATTGAAAAAAGCAATATCATCATGGTGGGTGAAACTGGCACGGGCAAAACCTTATTGGCCAAATCAATTGCGCGTTTATTGAATGTGCCATTCGCTATTGTAGATGCCACTGTATTTACAGAAGCTGGATATGTGGGCGAAGACGTTGAAAGTATGCTTACCAGATTATTGCAAAATTGTAATTACGATGTTGCAGCTGCTGAAAGAGGCATTGTATACGTGGATGAAATTGATAAAATTGCTCGAAAGGGTGATAATCCTTCCATAACCAGAGATGTGAGTGGTGAAGGCGTGCAACAAGGTTTATTGAAAATGTTGGAAGGCACCGAAGTATTGGTACCGCCACAAGGTGGACGCAAACATCCTGAACAAAAAATGATCAAGGTAGATACCAAGAATATTTTATTTATCTGCGGAGGTGCATTCGATGGTATTGATAAAGTGATTGCCAGAAGAATCAATACCAATGCCATTGGATTTAGTGTGAATAAAGACGAACAAGAACACCAAAGAAGCAACCTCTTAGAATTCATTAATGCACAGGATCTAAAAAGTTTTGGTTTAATCCCAGAGCTATTAGGGCGCTTACCTGTTGTAACCCATCTAAATCCATTGGATGCAGAAACCTTAAGAAGTATTTTAACTGAACCTAAGAATTCATTAATCAAACAGTTTACACGCTTGTTTGATATGGAGGGCATTGCATTAACCATTGATGCTGCCGTATTAGACTTTATGGTTTCAAAAGCCATGGAATACAAACTGGGTGCAAGAGGTTTAAGAAGCATTTGTGAAAGCATTTTAACCGAAGCCATGTTTGAACTACCTGGCACAGAAACCACTACATTGCATGTGACCTTAGACTATGCACAACAAATGTTTAATAAGAGTAAGCTAAGTGCATTAAAAGTTGCTTAATCATAAATCATTCCTTATCATGAACGAGTTAATTGAAAAATTAGTTAAAGAAGCTGGACTTTCTGAAACACAAGCACAACAAGCTATTGCAACCATTGCTGGATTTGTAAAAGAGAAATTCCCCATGTTAGGCGGGGCCGTTGACCAAATTTTTGCAGCAGGCAATAAAAATGAAGAATAAGATTACGCTGTCTGTAAGGGGAGTTGAATGATAAATCGACTGCCCTTACCTGGCATGCTTTCAATGGTTAAAGAACCATCGTGACGATTAATCAAATCGCTGCACAACATCAAACCAAAACCACTCCCTTTTTCCATAGATGTACCGGCAGTAGTGTAATATTGTTTGGCATTTACCCTTTCAATGGTTTCTGGCGACATGCCAATACCTGTATCTTCTACATAAATAATCGACGCCGTATCTGTTTGCTCAGCTTTTACCTGAATAGAGCCATAATCTGGGGTAAATTTAATGGCATTGCTGATTAAATTGCGCAATACAATTCTAATCATTTCTTTATCCGCGTAAATGGCCACTTGTGGCAAAAGCTCATTTTTAAAGTGAATATGTTTTCTAACCAACAACATTCGGTGTTCATCTTCTAACCCTTTCACCAATTGATAGAGCACCACATTAGAGCGATCTAAATTTTTACCAGCCATTTGACCTTTTAACCAAAACAACAAATTATCTAACAATGACGTAGTGCCCATGTATTGGGTTTCTAGTTGCAACAACAACTGCTTAGATTGATCTTCTGGCACCATGCCCTGGTTCACTAAATTTAGAATACCCTTTGTGTTCACTAATGGATTGCGCAGGTCATGAGAAATAATGGACAACAGTTTATCCTTGGTTTTATTATCGGCTTCCAACATTCTGTTTTGAAAAGAAATTTCTTTGTTTAGTGTACCCATTTCTTCAATCTGCGCTTCAATCAAAATATTCTTAGCTCTTAACTCTCTACTAAAATGTTTCTGTTTTTGATAATTGATAAATACCATCACCACCAACACTGCCAATATGATCAATACAAAAGTGCCCACCGTTAAAATAAATAACTGTTCATCAGATGCACGTTGGGCTCTGATGATAGCGTTTTCTCGATCTAAGCGAATATTTTGTTGATTCTTAATGATATCAATCAGGTTTGCCGCATATTCATTTTCTTTTTCACGATGTAAGTTGTTGATCAAAATGGCTGAGTCTTGCCAAGCCATGGCTTTGTCTAACGCATTTGTTTTCTTGTAATAGAGAATAATCTGTTCAATACTTTGGTTAGCCAATTCGTATGCATTGATTGATTTGGCATAAGCATAAGAGGTTTTAGACATTGCAAATGCAGAATCTAATTGACCACGTTTAAATGCCACATTGGCCAATTCCAAATTGTTTAATGCCAAACCATATCGATCATTGATCCGTCGATCAATCTCCATGGAGGCGTAGAAAAAAGAAGTTGCCAAATCGAGATTCTTCCCTTCTAAGGCCAATTTACCCAAATGGTAAAGCGCCTTTTTTTCGCCATATCCATACTTTATTTTTCTACTGGTATTCAGTGCTTGATTAAATAAAATAACCGCAGAATCTAACTTGTTACGTTTTAACTGAATGAGGCCTAAACTATTTTTTACATTGACCACTTCATCTTGTTTGTTGTAGCGATTGTACACCACTAAACATTCATCATACACCAATATGGCTGTATCGTATCTGCCTTCCAGTAAAAGCGTTCCTGCAATTTGCTGATTCACTTTAGCAATATTGAATGTGTCCTGAATTCTTCTAAACACATCAAGGGATAAATAAAAATCAGAAAGGGCTCGTTTGGTAAATCCTTGTTGTTGGTTAATACCTCCTTCATACAAATACGCAGTAGCCAATCCTTTCTTATAATCAATTTGTTTGGCAGTATTCTGGGCAATGATTAACAAATTCAGTGCCTTTGAAATATCATAACGCTTTGCTTTAAAAGCCTCAACATTTAACGAATCTACAATGGAATTAGAACCTGGGTTATTTTGTGCAAATATCAGTGTGCTTAAAGACGATAATAAAAATAAAAACAGTATCCGCATGATGCTAAATGTAGATATGGATTTTAGTAAGCTAGTTTTATTCAAGATACAAAGATTTGTGTTACAGTTTCTACATAAAAAAAGGACCCCATAGGGGTCCTGTATTATGAGCAAGCAATCGAAAAACAATTAATGAAGTACCTCTCTTGCTATCACCATTTTCTGAATCTCAGAAGTTCCTTCCCCAATAGTACATAATTTTGCGTCACGATAGTACTTTTCTACAGGAAAATCTTTTGTATATCCATATCCACCAAAAATTTGGACTGCTTCAGTAGCGGTTTTAACGGCTACTTCACTGGCGTAATACTTAGCCATCGCCCCTTCTCTGGTTACTTTTTCGCCTCTATTTTTTAAGTCGCAGGCTTGCCATATCAATAAATCGGATGCCATGATTTCCGTTGCCATATCGGCCAATTTAAAGCTGATACCCTGAAAATTGGCAATTGGTTGGTCAAATTGATGTCTTTCTTGAGCATATTTTAATGCGGCTTCATAAGCACCTTTGGCAATCCCAGCTGATAAAGCAGCGATGGATATTCTACCGCCGTCTAAAATTTTCATGGCCTGTCTGAATCCATCTCCAACTGCTCCCAAACGATTATCGTCTGAAATAATACAGTTGTCAAAAATCATTTCAGCTGTTTCGCTGGCCCGCATACCCAATTTGTTTTCTTTTTTACCGGCACTAAACCCAGGGGTACCTCTTTCAACTACAAATGCAGTTGAATTGCCACTGGTTCTTGGTTCACCTGTTCTACAAATCACTACCGCAATTTCACCTGTTTTGCCATGCGTAATCCAACTTTTTGTACCATTTAGCACCCATTGATCCCCTTGTTTAACCGCAGTGGTCTTCATATTCCCCGCATCGCTACCCGTGTTGGGCTCTGTGAGTCCCCAAGCACCAATCCATTCAGCAGTTGCCAATTTGGGTAACCATCGCTTTTTTTGGTCGTCGTTTCCAAAAGATAAAATATGGTTGGTACAAAGTGAATTATGTGCAGCCACGCTCAAACCGATACTGCCACATACTTTGGCAATTTCTTGAATAATAGCATTGTATTCAAAATAGCCCAAACCAGCTCCACCATATTCAGCAGGTACCAAAACCCCCATCAATCCAAGTTTCCCCATCTCTCTAAATAAGGATTCAGGAAAAAATTGGGCTTCATCCCATTCCATCACGTGAGGACGAATGTATTGTTCAGCAAAGTCTTTAGCGGTTGCGGCTACTTGTTGTGTTAATTCTGTCTCTTGAAACTGCATACGATCAATGGTTTAAAATAGGCGGGGGTCGGACCAGAGCAAGCACGATCTTTCCGACCCCCTAAAACAAACAACCGTTAGTTAGTTTGTGGAGCAAATCTAGGGGATTTTTATGGTAAGTCCATCTTAAATTACCGACCAAAATATTCACAGTTTTACTAAATCCAATAATTGTTGGTATTGTGCTGGCTGAATAAAAACAATCTGCTTTAAATCTTCCAAAGAGCGGTATGATCCATATTGAGTTCGATATTGCACAATAGCTTGAGCAAGTACTTGGGGCACGCCCGCTTTTACCAGCATGGCTTCATTGGCAGTATTGATTGATGGTTTACCCATGACTTGCACACTCAAATATGGCTGAATGTGTTGAAACAAGGAATCGCTGATTCCGTATACTTTTAGTAGATCCGTTTTTTCTGTAAATCCACCAATTTTATCGCGATACTTTACAATGCGTTGTGCCAAAACCGGACCGATGCCTGGCAATAATTCCCAATCTGTTGCCGATGCAGATGCCATCTGAATGGTCGGAATGGGTTTGGAGGTATAGGGTTGATTAAAGCCGCCGCGTTTATGCATGCCGCCCATATAAGGGGTAAAACCATCTGCTTTAATCTTAACATATGGAAGGAGTGCCAAAGCCTTATCAGGTTTGATCCCCCAAATTTTCAATAAATCTTCTGGTGTTTTGAAGCGGCCCCCTTTTTGTCGATAATGAACAATCGTTTGTGCATTCTTTGCAGTTAATCCTAATTGCATCAACTCGCGTTCAGTAGCTGAATTAGGATCAAAATAAAACGGGTCAGTTGGTTGAATCAATTCGTCGTTTGGATGGCCTTGTTGTTTTTGCCCCAACTGCATCAGAGCCGTATCTGGTGCATTATTTTGCCATAGTTGATGCACCCATGCGGTATCCGTTGCTTGCAAAATTGGTGGTGCCGTTTTCAATAAAGAAGGCAGGTACAAAAAAAGCCCCATAACCATCAACAAACCGAATAAGCCAATCCGCTCTCGTTTAGAGAAAGTCAGATAATCTTTGATCCATTTTTTCAAAGCCGCCGTTTTGCGGAATTACAAACGAATGGTTAACCCATCATATGCTAGTTGAACATGAGACGGCAGTTGTTGATTAATGTCTGCATGCAATCCAAGCTGGTGACTAATATGGGTGAAATACACTTCAGGCACCCCCGTTAATGCTGCAATATCAAGGGCTTCCTGTAATGTAAAATGCGATAAATGTTTTTCTTTCCTAAGTGCATTTAATACCAACACTTTTGACCCTTTAATTTTTTCTAATTCAGATTGGTCAATAAAATTGGCATCAGTGATATAGGTAAAGTCAGCAATTCTAAATCCTAATACAGGCATTCGATGGTGCATGACTTTGATGGGTGTAACACTTAAATCATTGATAAAAAATGGCGTATCATCAATGGTATGCAATTGTATATCTGGCGTACCTGGGTATTTAGCATCTGAAAATGCATAATAAAAATCCCTACGTATGGCTTCTTCTGTTGACGCATTGGCGAAAACATCCATGGCTTTTCCAGAAAAGAAATTGAATGCGCGTATATCATCCAAGCCTGCTATATGATCTTTATGAGCATGCGTGAATAAAACTGCAGAAAGCTGAGTGGTTTTACTCCGCAACATTTGATACCGAAAATCAGGCGTGGTATCAACCACGATGGATGCGTTGGGTGAATGAATCAATATACTGGTACGCAACCGCTGATCCTGTGGGTTTTGAGACAAACAAACTGGGCAATTACAACCAATCATCGGCACACCTGTACTGGTACCAGTCCCTAAAAATTCGATGCGCAATGGTGGATATTTCACCTAATAAAACTACAAAAAATTTGATTGGCCAACTAAGTATAATCCGCAATTATTCTGCTACTGTAACGGATTTTTTGACCACTTCTTCATACAGCTTTTGCGATTCAAGTGTCAGCTTGTCAAAATGAATATCCAATTGCGGAATGATTTCCATCAAGGTATTGATCCTGCCTTCTGTATTTAAAAATTTATTCAGCACTACTACTCTTCGGGCTTCTAACAAACACCAACCACTTTGAAAAGTACCTCGCTCGTATCGCACCACGTAGTCGGATTCTCCTAAGATGTCTTCTAACTTGTCTAATGTTGATTGTGTGTACTTCATAGCACAACAAATTTAAACTTAGTGCCTGTTAGTTCAGAAGGGTTTTATCCACAAAATGGGTAAAATATAGGTATAACTAGAGCTTTGACTCCATTTTAATTAAAGGCACAATCATTTCCTCTAAGCTGATACCACCATGCTGGAAACTGTTTTTATAATAGTTGACGTAATGGTTGTAGTTATTGGGATAACATAAAAATCCGTCTTCCCTTGCAAAAATGAATGATGAATTGATGGTAGGCACGGGTAAGCCTGCTTTCTGTGGATCTCTAAACGCTAAAACTTCTTTATCCTCATAGTTCAGATTTCGTCCATGCTTGTATCGCAGATTGGTAGTGGTTTGTTTATCGCCAATGACTTTATGCGGGGTTTTTACGCGCACACTGCCATGATCGGTAGCCAAAATTATTTTGATTTTTTTATCGGCTACTTTTTTCAGTGCTTGGTGCAATGGACTGTGTTCAAACCAACTTTTGGTTAAACTGCGATAACTGGCTTCATCACTGGCCAATTCTTTCAGTACTTCCATTTCAGTTCTTGCATGGCTGAGCATGTCTACAAAATTATACACAATCACATTGAGTTGGTTGCCCATTAAGTTGTGCATATTGTTCACCAATTGTTGGCCATCTTGATGATTTAAAATTTTATGATAACTAAACTTAATCCCTTCTTTTTTCAACCGCTTTAATTGGGCTTCAAGCAAATCTTGTTCGTGTAAATTCTTACCCCCTTCATCTTCATCGTTCTTCCACCACTGCGGCATTTTTTTCTCAATCTCTGCTGGCATCATCCCAGCAAAAATGGCATTTCTACAATACTGTGTAGCCGTTGGAAGAATCGAATAAAAACTGTCTTCCTCCGTTACCCTAAAACTCTCCGCAAAAATGGGTTCAATGGCTTTCCACTGATCGTAACGCAAGTTGTCAATCAACACAAAAAACAACGGGATATCAGGTTCTATATGCGGCAAAACTTTAAACTGAAACAATTGATGACTCATTATGGGCGAATCCGCTGCTGCAGAGCTGACCCATTTTTCGTAATGCTTACTGATGAATTTTCCAAAAGCTGCATTGGCCTCTTTTTTTTGATTATAGAAAATCTCCCGCATTTCTGGGCTATCGCTTTTTTCCATTTCCAATTCCCAATACACCAATTTTTTATACAAGTCCATCCATTCTTGGTAGTCTGGATTTCCGGACAATGCCATAAACAATTCAGAAAACTGTTGTTGATAAGACACGGTTGTTTTTTCAGCAACCAATCTTTTATTATCAATGATTTTTTTTAGGCTCAATAAAACCTGATTGGGATTCACCGGCTTAATCAAATAATCAGCAATTTGGCTTCCGATGGCTTCATCCATCAAGTTTTCCGTTTCATTTTTTGTAATGAGCACAATGGGTAATCGCTGTTGCAACTGTTTCATTCTGGTGAGCGTTTCTAATCCAGTAATGCCTGGCATACTCTCATCCATTAAGACCACATCAACCGGGTGGTTTTGAATATAGTCGATTGCATCATACCCATTGGTTAAAGTATGAACCGCATATCCCTTTGTTTCAAGAAATATTTTTTGTGATTGTAGACTTTCAATTTCATCGTCTACCCATAATATCTGTGCAATTGCCATATTGCTAAGCTATTTATAATTTTGATTGTAGTTCTAAATACTACCTTTATTAACAATTCAGCAACAGCATGGCCATTACAAAAAGAAAGATTATCAACGATCCTGTATACGGATTTATTACCATCAGTCATCCTTTGATCTTTTCAATTATCGCGCATCCTTATTATCAACGTTTGAGAAGAATTCAGCAAATGGCTATGGCTCAATTGGTATACCCAGGCGCTGTGCATACCCGTTTACACCATTCTCTAGGCGCGTATCACTTAATGTGCAATGTGGTGACAGAATTAAGAAGCAAAGACATTGAAATCACTAAAGAAGAGGAAATAGCGGTTAAAGCAGCCATTTTATTGCACGATATTGGGCATGGGCCATTTTCGCATGCTTTAGAACACGAATTGGTAGCAGGTGTTCACCATGAAACCCTTTCCCTTCAAATCATGCAAGAAATGAATAATGAGCTCAATGGTCAATTGGGTTTGGCCATTGATATCTTTACTAATCAATACCATAAACCCTTTCTGCATCAACTGATCAGTGGTCAACTAGATGTAGATCGTATGGACTATTTAAGCAGGGACAGTTTTTTCTCAGGTGTAAGTGAAGGCGTCATTGGTTATGATCGTATTTTGAAAATGCTCACTGTTTTCAATGGCCAATTAATGGTAGAGGAAAAAGGCATTTATAGTGTAGAAAAATTTTTAGTGGCCAGGCGACAAATGTATTGGCAGGTTTATCTACATAAAACCGTTTTATCGGCTGAAAAAATGTTGGTTAAAATCATACAAAGAGTCAGAGCCATTTATGCAACCCATCAAGAGAGCCTATTAACTGGCACTGAAATTGACTTTTTCTTGGGTGAACTCAATGGGGTCATGCATGCAGATACCATCAAACGCTTTTGTTTAATGGATGACTTTGACGTAATCAGTGCCATTAAAAAATGGCGGGGGCATTCGGATAAAGTATTGTCT
>JAIXYL010000036.1 GCA_027490265.1 Sediminibacterium sp. | reverse complement strand
TCATGAATGCTATTGAAATAATGGGGCAACGGATGTTCTATACAGTGTATGCACTAATTGGGCAGCATACTGACTTTTGCCACATTGCTTGACCCATCTGATTCCATAAATGGCATTGGTTAAAAAAACCTCAGAAGCTTCCAACAATTGCGCGGTGGTGATAATCCCCTCCTGAACATGGTAGCCTTGTTGCTTTAGCTCTGTCAAAAGATGTTGGCGCATCACGCCTGCAACAGGTCCTTCAGACAAAGCTGGTGTGAGAATATGGCCTGCTGTTACAATGAATACATTGGCAATGGTTGCGTCAGCAATATGACCTTGTGGATTCAATAAAATGGCATCGTTTAAGTGCTGCTCTTTGGCCCATAAAGCAGCCATTGCATAGCCCAAATAATTATTGGTTTTTAATAAAGAAAAATGATCGGCCTGCTTCACCGCTGCACGATACACATCAATGTCTAAGCCATTTTCATTCAATCGGTTGTTCATGTCATTCAGTGGCCAGGTTTGAATCAGCAGATGCGGAAAATGATTTTGGGCATCATAAATCCCGCCATCACCTCGGTAAATAGTTACCCTTACTCTAGCCAATCCATGATGCTGATTTTTTTTCACCAAATCTTGTATGGCTTGCAGTATATAGGCTGCAGTAAAAAAACTGGGGGGCTTAAATTGTAAAGTATCCAACGTGCTGAAGAGCCGATGCATATGCAAGGGCGCTAACACTATTTGTCCATTACACCATTTCATGGTTTCAAAAAAACCATCGCCATACCGAAACGACCGATTGTTTGGAGAAATCAAGCGTTGCGGGGTCTTCAATATTTTTCCATCACTAAAAAGAAATTGAGCAGTAGACATACAACAAAGATAGATTGCTGCTAAATTCGTTGGAGTAATTATATTTTATGACCATACGCCAAATCACGCAGACCCTTGAAAGCTTTGCCCCACTTGCTTATCAAGAAACTTACGACAATGCAGGTTTACTCACAGGCAATCCTGCATGGGAATGCACTGGCGTCGTATGTACATTGGATGCAACTGAAGCCGTTTTGCAAGAAGCCAAACAGGCAGGTGCCAATTTAGTGGTGGCCCATCATCCCATTTTATTTAAGGGCATTCAAAAAATCACTGGTAAAAACTATGTAGAGCAAGCCTTGATTTATGCGATTAAACATGATATCGCTATTTATGCTTGTCATACCAATTTAGACAATGTATGGGGTGGCGTCAATGCTGTGATGGCACAAAAAATAGGCTTATCCAATTGCAAAATTTTACAACCCAAAGCATCCATTTTGACTAAGTTGGTCAGTTTTGTGCCTACCCCTCATTACGAACAGGTATTGGCAGCTGTATTTGCAGCTGGTGCAGGGCATATTGGCGAATACAGTGAAACCAGTTTTAGTTCTGGTGGGATTGGCACTTTCCGCGGATCCAATCTGTCGCAACCAGTGATTGGCACACCTGGGGTCAAAGAATCGGTGGAAGAAACCCGCATTGAAGTGATATTACCCAGTTATTTGGAACATTCGGTGGTAGCTGCTTTAAAAGCTGCACATCCTTATGAGGAAGTGGCTTTTGATTTAATCCCACTAAAGAATGCCGACCAACGTGTGGGGTCTGGCCTGATAGGACAGCTGCCTTCCCCCCTGACTGAAAAAGCCATTTTAACCCTTTTAACCCAAGAATTTGGGCTAAAACTGGTAAAACATACCCCATTATTGGGCAAACCCATCCAAAAAATTGCCCTTTGCGGAGGGGCTGGCAGCTTCTTAATCAAAGACGCTATTGCAGCTGGAGCCGATATATTTGTTACTGCTGACATCAAATACCACGAATTTTTTGATGCCAACCAGCAACTGATTGTGGCGGATATTGGGCATTGGGAAAGCGAACAATACACGATTGACCTGCTTTTTTCGCTAATAACCAGCAAATTCCCTAACTTTGCCGTCCTTAAAACAAGCGTACAGACAAATCCTGTGCATTATTTTTTGGGATAAACCTTTATAATTACGAACACGATATGGCATCTGTAAAAGATTTCTCCGTTGAAGAAAAATTAGTAAACCTACTTCGTTTACAAAAAATTGACAGCAAACTCGATGAAATTCAGGTATTAAAGGGTGAACTTCCAATGGAAGTGAGCGACCTTGAAGATGAAATACAGGGCTTATCTGCTCGTCAAACCCGCATTGAAGAAGAAATTAACGGCATCGGCGAATTTATTGAAGGAAAGAAAAACGCCATCAAAGAAAGCGAAGCCTTGATTGCTAAGTACGAAAAGCAAAGTGAAAACGTAAAAAATAACCGCGAGTTTGAAGCCATCAACAAGGAAGTAGAAATGCAACAACTTGAAGTGAAACTTCATGAGAAGCATATTCGCGATGCCAACGAAGAATTGGCTGAGAAAGTGAAGCAATTAGAGAATGCTAAGAAAATGGTGGCCGTTAAAGAAGGGGTATTGAACCACAAAAAAGGTGAATTAGAAAAAATCATTGCAGATACCGTTAAGGAAGAAACAGAATTAAACGCGTTCAGTGCTGATGCAAGAGCACATATTGATGAGCGTTTAATTTACAGCTACGACAGAATCAGAAACAGCTATAGAAACGGTTTGGCCGTGGTTGCTGTTGAACGTGATGCTTGTGGCGGTTGTTTTAACTCTATTCCACCACAACGTCAAAGCGAAATTCGCTTGCACAAAAAAATCATCGTTTGTGAAAACTGTGGTCGTATTTTGGTAGACGCCGATTTGAATGACAGTGTTGATGTGAAATAAACAGCAACTTTTAACATACTAAGGGCAGTCGTTTGGCTGCCCTTTCTTATTTTTAGGCAGTGAGGAAACCCATTATCATTGCTGTCTTATGCATTTGCAGTTTTTCGGTTGGATTAACGCAATCCAAATTTGATTACAATGCCAATTGTTTTCAGGCTTTTCAAGAAATCAATAAGCTTAAACTAAAAACAGCTCAATTGCAAGTGCAAAAATTGCAATTGCAACAACCCGATAATTTAATTCCTGTTTTACTCAACAACTATATTGACTTCTATACATTATTTTTTAACGAAGACCCTTCGGATTATACCAAGTTGTATCCTCAGTTTCAAGAGCGACTGAATTTAATAGAGTCTGGCAATAAAAAAGATCCATTCTATTTGTATGCACAGGCTGTGATTCGCATACAAAGAGCCACCATCCAAATCAAGTTTGGACATTTTTGGGATGCCGGCTGGGATTGCAGAAAAGCATTTCTGTTGTTAAAGGAGAACCGAAAAAAGTATCCGCAATTTAGTCCCAACGATTTGTGGTTTGGCGCATTGGAAGCAGGTATTGGTACTGTTCCAAAAGGATATCGATGGTTGACCAGTTTATTAGGCATGCGCGGTTCATTAACCGAAGGCATGAAAAAAGTACGCAATTATACCAATAGCGCCGATCCACTGGCCAAACAATTTAATGCGGAGTCTGTCTTTGTGTATACATATTTGCTTTATTACTTAGAGAATAAGCAGGATGAAGCCATGGACTTTATTCTGCAAAAGAAATTGGATCTGGTGAACAATCATTTGCATGCATTCATGGCAGCCAACTTGGCGATAAATCATAAAAATGTGGAATTGGCAAAAGCCATTGTTACCAATCGGCAGAAATCGGCCGACTATATTAAGTTGCCCATTTGGGATTTTTTAATGGGCTTTGTTAAGCTAAATCATCTAGAGCTCACTGAAGCCATTCAATATTTTGAACAGTTTACCAAAACCTTTAAAGGGACGTTTTATGTAAAAGATGTACACCAAAAAATCAGTTGGTGTTACTATCTACTAGGCAATCAACCACAGGCAGAAGCCTATCGACAATTGGTTCTAACTAAAGGCTCCACAATTTCAGACGCCGATAAAAAAGCATTGAAAGAAGCCAAAAACAATTACTGGCCCAACAATTTATTATTGAAAACCCGTTTACTCAGTGATGGCGGTTATCAGTTAGACGCATTAAAGCTTTTAGCGGGTAAATCTTCCAACGATTTTGTAAAAGAATCAGACAAATTAGAATTTGCTTATCGAGTGGCGCGCATTTATGATGAAATGGGCAAAAAAGAGGAAGCGATTAAACACTATTTGATGGCCATTAAAATCGGGGAAAATAGACCAGAATATTTTGCTGCCAGGTCTGCACTTCAAATTGGACAGATTTATGAAGAAAGGGGTGAAAAACAATTGGCCATTCAATATTATGAACGTTGCATCAGTATGGACGATCATGAATACAAAGATAGCTTAGACCAACGTGCTAAATCGGGTATTGCCAGATGCAAGGGGCAATAAGCAATGATTTTTTAGAGAAAAGTCTAGTACCTATTTGGGTAAGCTTTGTTAACTTGCTGTTCTAATAAAATGAAGATCCCTTGTTGCGTCAGTTAACCATACAGAATTATGCCATCATCGATGCGCTAACGATTGATTTTGATGATCAACTCAATATCATTACCGGTGAAACAGGTGCTGGTAAAAGCATCTTAATGGGTGC
>JAIXYL010000094.1 GCA_027490265.1 Sediminibacterium sp. | reverse complement strand
TCGGCAAATTTGCTGAAGTTGTCTGTACGTTTTTGCATGGTGTTGATTTGCTGTTTTACAACAGGATTTATAATGATGAAACGATGCTACTAGCCTTTGTTAGCCAATTGACCACAAGCGGCGTCAATATCTTTGCCTCTGCTTCTTCTGAGTCTGGCATTGACTTTATTGGCAGCTAAAATATTCATGAATATTTGTGTGTCTTCTTCGTCTGGTTTGGTAAACTTAAACGCATCAATGCTATTGTATTCAATAATATTGATTAAGTCGGCAGGTATTTGTCTAAAAACTTTGGTTAATTCTTCTGCATCTTTTGCAGAGTCATTTAAATCTTTAAACAAAATATATTCTAGGGTAATTTCATTACCTGTTTTCTTGTAAAAATAATTGAGGGCCTCCGTTAAAACCTTAATATTATTGGTTTCATTGATGGGCATAATTTGATTTCGCTTAGCATCGTTGGGTGCATGTAAAGACAATGCCAATTTAAATTTTACTTGGTCGTCGCCCAGCATTCTAATTTGTTTGGCAACTCCTGCAGTGGAAACCGTAATTCTTCTAGGACTCATGAACAAGCCGTCTTTTGCCGAAATGCGTTCAATGGCTTTGAGCACATTATTGTAATTCAACAATGGTTCGCCCATGCCCATGAAAACAATATTGCTTAATTTTTTCTCGAATACTTGTTCACTTTGTTGATTAATCAACACCACTTGGTCTACAATTTCATCATAGGTCAAATTTCTTTTCCGCTCCATATAGCCCGTTGCACAAAACTTACAACTCAAACTACAGCCGATCTGTGAAGACACACAGGCCGTTTTTCGATCATCGGTTGGTATCAACACACCTTCCACCAAATGGCCATCAAATGTTTTGAATCGGCTTTTAACCGTACCGTCATTGCTGTACTGCGTGGCATCTACTTTTAAGGCTGGCAAAGAAAAATTAGCGGCCAATTTCTGCCGCAATTCTTTGCTCAAATTGCTCATGTCTTCAAAACTGTGGGCATGCTTTTGCCAGATCCATTCCTGCACCTGTTTAATTCTAAAAGTTTTTTCGCCGATACTGTTAAAGTAGGTCTCAAGGTCTTGTTGACTTTGATGGCGAATATTGGGTAATGCCGCACTCATTCTGCAAAGATAACTTATATCTTGCAGCCTCAACCATTCTATATGAGTAAAGCTTGTTATATCATTGATGCTGTGCGGACCCCAATTGGGCGTTTTGGCGGCAAACTCAGTAGTGTTAGGCCCGATGATCTGTTGGCAATTGTGATCCGCGCTTTGGTGGAACGCCATCCCAGTATAGATCCTACGGCCATAGAAGATGTGATTGCAGGGGCAGCCAACCAAGCTGGGGAAGACAATCGAAATGTTGCTAGAATGGCCGCTTTATTAGCAGGATTACCTACTACAGTAGCCGGCAATACCGTCAATCGGCTTTGTGCCAGTGGTTTGCAAGCCATTATGGATGCGGCCAGAGCCATCCAATGTGGTGAAGGGCTGTTGTATATTGCGGGTGGTGTAGAAAGCATGACCAGAGCGCCTTTTGTGACGGCTAAATCAGATGCTGCTTGGAGCCGGAAAATAGAGACTTACGATACCAGTTTCGGCTGGCGATTCATCAATCCTAAATTATCGGCCTTATATCACCCTTACACAATGGGGGAAACAGCCGAAAATGTTGCCAAAACTTGGGGCATCAGTAGAGAAGCCCAAGATGTATTTGCGTTTCAGTCACAAGAAAAATATTTTGCTGCAGAAGCGGCTGGTCTTTGGAACGACGAAATTGTTGCTGTTGAAATGCTTGAAGACAGAATGGTGAGTTGGTTCAATAAAGACGAACATCCCCGCAAATCGAGCCTTGAAAAATTGGCTACATTAAAACCAGCTTTTATTAAAGATGGAACAGTAACGGCCGGAAATGCATCGGGTATTAATGATGGTGCTGCAGCAGTATTACTGGCCAGCGAAGAAGCGGTAAAGCTTTTCAATTTAAATCCAATCGCTAAAATCAGCAGTATGGCTGTTGCTGGTGTAGATCCTGCCATCATGGGCATTGGGCCAGTTCCTGCAACCAATAAAGCTTTGAAGCGAGCTGGTTTAACTATAAATCAATTGGGTTTGGTTGAATTAAATGAAGCTTTTGCATCTCAAAGCTTGGCCTGCATTCACGATTTAGGGCTGGATCAATCCATTGTCAATGTTAATGGTGGCGCCATAGCTTTAGGACACCCATTGGGATGTTCAGGAGCACGTATTTCGGCAACCTTACTCCACCAAATGCATAGAACCCAAACTAAATATGGCTTAGCAACCATGTGCGTTGGGGTTGGACAAGGCGCAGCCATTGTGTATGAAGGGCTTTAATCCTTTATTAAATTTGATAAAAGGCTGGTGCCTTTTCCAAGAATTACCTAAATTGACTTTAAAAGACATAACAATGAAAAAAATTGCTTTACTCCTGTTGATGATGGTTGGTTTTTTTGGTGCGGTTTCTGCACAAACTACCCCAACTGATAGCTCTGCCACTCAAATTTTGGGAAAATATACCTTTGGCGAAGGCAGCCCTGTGGCTGAAGTAACCGTGGTATTAGAAAACGGTGTATTGATGATGAACTCTACAGCTGGCTCTTCTACCTTAGAAAAAACAGGTACAGATGTGTATACGATTACGCAGTTTCAAGGCACGGCTACTTTTAAGCGTGGCGATAACAACAAAGTTGTTGGTGTGACCATTCTTGCAATGGGGTATGAATTGGTTGGCACAAAAGTACCTAGCGCCGCCATCAATGGGTTGGTTGCTAGAAAAGTTGGTTTGCCAAATCGTTTTGCGAAATAGTGGTTTGCTCACCACTCACAATATTTTTGATAATACAGGTTCCTGCGTTTAATTCGGTGCTGCCGATAATGACAATGTAAGGAACCTGTTTTTTTTCTGCGTATTTGAATTGCTTGTCAAACTTACTGGGTTCGTGATACAATTCAGCCGCAATGCCCCTTTCACGCAAATCTTGCATCAATGCAAATGCGCGTTGGCTTTCAGCTTCTCCCAAATTAAAGAACAATACCTTGGTGCCTTTTTGAACAGCTTCTGGGAACAATTGCAAAGCTTCTAATACATCGTAAATGCGATCCACCCCAAAACTAATACCCACGCCAGGTACATTGGGTACCCCAAATAAACCCGTTAAGTCGTCGTAACGGCCACCACCGCCTATGCTGCCCATTTCTGCACCCACTGCTTTGATCTCGAAAATAATGCCTGTATAATAGTTGAGCCCACGTGCTAAAGTAAAATCTATCACTAAGGTTGAACCTGTTTTTTGTTGGTGGTATTGTATGATATACGCTAATTCATCAATGCCTTGCTGTGCTGTTGGGTTATTGCCCATCAAAGTAGTTAACTGCGCTAGTTTTTGTGTATGATCACCTTGTATATTCAAATACTGTTCAATCAAATCTATTTGACTTTGACTCAACCCTTTTTGTAACAGTTCTTCTTTAACTTTTTCTAGGCCGATTTTATCAAGCTTATCAATCGCAACCGTGATGGGTACCATTAAATCTAGTCCGCCACATTGTTCTGCTAATCCTGCTAGTATTTTTCTGCTGTTGAGTCTGATTTCAACCGGTAATTGCAAGCGTTGGAACACTGTGGCATAGATGGCGGTTAATTCTACTTCATTTAATAGGCTGTGACTTCCTACTACATCTGCATCACATTGATAAAATTCTCTGTATCGGCCTTTTTGAGGTCTGTCTGCGCGCCAAACTGGTTGTATTTGATACCGCTTGAATGGCATCGTCAGCTGACCATAATTCATGGCTACATATCTAGCAAATGGGATGGTTAAATCGTACCGAAGTGCGCGCTCCGTAATGCCTTTGTTGTTTTTACCCTCTAGTATTTTATCAAAATCAGCAATGATTTGGTCTTTCTTGGCTGGGTTATCTAACCCATTATTCAAAATCTTAAAAATCAGTTTATCTCCTTCTTCGCCATACTTCCCCATGAGCGTATCTAAGTTCTCCATGGCCGGGGTTTCCAATGGCTGAAAGCCATATAATTCAAAAACAGTTCGAATGGTTTGAAAAATGTATTGTCTCTTCTGAACGGTAACTGCATTGAAATCTCTGGTGCCTTGGGGTATGCCTGCTTTATTGCTCATATGGCGGCAAAATTAATACTTGTAGGGTAATATTCTTTTTTACTAACAATTATTAGTTTCAAAACAATTTTTCATAAACTTTTTTATGGATTTTTAATTTTCGGGCATCTCACGTAAAATATTTACTAAATTGCCCATCCCGTAAAGTGATTGTATGGAAAACGCTTATAGAGAAAGGAACCAAAAACGGTATATCTTATTTAGAAGGATTAAAGATATTTCGATGTCAACCTTGTTTTTGGGTGTAGGGTTTGCAGTGTTTTTTATTGAAAAGCTTGGGATGGATTTGGTATTTACAGCTGAACCAGTGTATCGTAATTTTTTTGGCAGCATCTGTTTGTTGTATGGTGCATTTAGATTGTACAGAGGGATAAAGCAAGATTATTAGCCATGAAGAAGTACAAGATGATTGCCTGGGTTTTGGTTGTGTTGTTCTTTGTTTCTTGTGATTCTAAAGGATCAAAAAATGCTATTCAGGATAATACCGAAGAAGGCACAATTAGGATCAGTGTAGATGAAAGCTTTAAGCCTGTCATTGAAGAGCAGCTTAAAGTGCATCAGTCTTCTTTTCCTAAAGCTCATATCATCGCGTCCTACAAATCTGAAGCCGATTGCTTCCGTGATTTGCAAAATGACAGTACGCGAATGATTATTGTGGCGAGAGGTTTAAATGAAAAAGAAGCTGAATTTTATAAATCCAACTTATCTTACAAGCCGCAGTATGCTGAATTGGCTTATGATGCGGTTGCTTTAATTGTGAACAATAACGCCAGTGACAGTATTTTCACCTTTGAAGCAGTTAAAGATATTTTAAGCGGCAAACACAAAATCACTGCGGTGATGGATGGTAAGTCTGCAACGAGTACAGTGAGATATTTGAAAGACAGTGTTTTAAAGGGAGGCGATTTTGGATCCAATGTGGTGGCTGCTAACAGTAGTCAGGAAGTCATCAACATTGTAACATCTAGAACCGATGTGATTGGTTTTGTGGGCATGAGTTGGATTGGTGATCTATACGATCCGCAACAACAATCCTACCTTAAAAAAATCCGATTGGCAAGGGTTGAGTGTACTGCATGCTTAGAAAAAGGCGTGTTTGCAAAGCCCTCTCAGTCAACCATAACATATGGTCAGTACCCTCTGGCACGGCCTTTGTTTTATGTATTGAAAGAGAACCATGCTGGATTAGGCACTGGATTCATGAATTTCATGAGTTTAGAAAGAGGACAATTAATTTTTAGAAGATCTTTTTTAGCACCTGCTAAAATGGCTTTTCATAAAAGAACCAGTAGTATAAAAAAGGAATAACAAACCAACTATAAAAAAGAGAGAACATGAAGAAGTCTGTTGCTTTGATGTTTGCAGCGGTTTTTGCTGTACAGTGCTTAACGGCTCAAATTGCCGAAGGCATTAAGTTGTTGCACTATGAAAAAAATAAGAGTGCAAAAGAAGTATTGCAAAAACACTACGATGCTAATTCGAAAGATCCGCAAGCCATTTATTGGTTGGGTCAGGCTTTTCTTGCTGGTAACGGTATAGAAGTCACCAAAGAAGACGTAGCATCTGCAAAAGCCATTTATCAAAAAGGATTACAAGAAGTTGGCAGTGATGCTTGGCTTTTGGTAGGGATGGGGCATGTAGAATTACGTGAAGGCGGTGATTTAAACAGCGCCAAACAAAAATTTGAACAAGCCATTACCGCTACAACAGAAACAAAAGGTAAAAACAAAGGCAAGCCTAATCCTGCTATCTTAACAGCCATTGGTCGCGCCAATGCAGATGGAGACAGTAAAATGGGTGACCCTGTATATGGCATTGAAAAATTGAAGCGTGCTGGTGAACTTGATTTAACCAACCCAGATATTTTTATCTACATGGGTATTAGCTACCAAAAAATGGGTGGCGAAAATGGTGGAGAAGCTGTAAAAGCTTACACAGAGGCATTTACACGTGATCCAAAAAATGCTTTGGCCATGTTCAGAATTGGTAAAATTTATCAAAGCCAAAACAATGAAGAGTTGTTTAACCAGTATTTTGACAATGCTAAAACAGCGGATGCAACTTTCCCACCAGTATACTATGCATTGTACCAATATTACTCTGAAAGAGATGTAACCAAAGCAAAAGGATTCCTTGAGCAGTACGTACAGTATGCCGATAAGGATCCAAGAAATGATTTGTACCAAGCAGACTATTTGTTCCGTGCAGGTAAATACGATGAGTCTTTGGCCAAAGCAAAAGAATTAGAAGCAGCGGTAGGTCTAAAAACGGTTCCTAGAATTGGTGTTGTATATGCTTACAACTATCTAAGAAAGGGCGATTCCTTAACTTCTAAGAAATACATTGAAGAATTTTTAGCCAATGCACCAGCCAATGAAATTCAACCTTCTGATTACAAGTTGGGTATTGAAGTATTGTCTAAGTTGCCTGGAAATGAAACTGTAGCGTCAAGCTATATTGAAAAAGCTTTGTTGTTGGATACCGTTAAAAAGAACCAAGTAGACTTGATCAATGCAGCTGCAGATATGTTTGGTAAAGCCAAATCTTATCAGGCACAATTAAGCTGGATGAAGCGCGGCATGATGATGAAGGGCGACCTAACTGAAGCGGAGCACTATAAATTGACTTCAGCAGCTTACAATGCAAAAGCGTACGATCAAGCCATTGAATTTGCTAAAAATTATATGGCTGCGCATCCAGATAAACCACAGCCTTATGGGTTCTTTAAAAGAGCTACCATGGCCAATGGTACGGATACTGCCAAAATCATCAGCAACTTAAATTATTTAGACTCTGTATATGCCAAAGTAGACCTTGAAAAGCATAGAAAAGCCATTTTCTTGGATGAATACTTTAAGATTAACTACTATGTGAATCTGTTCAATGAAATCAAAAAACGTCCTGATTTCAAAGTAACCACCAAGGGTGAAAAATCTGCTGCTGTAGAAGAATTCTTAGCAGTTTGCCAAAAAGCCATTGAAGTGGCCGATAAAATGTTGGCTTTATACCCAACAGCGGGTGAAGAGAACAATAAGTTTGCCCAAGATGTGAAAGCAACTATTCAAAAAAATATTGATTATTATTCTAATCCAGCAGGTGCAAAAGGCAATGCCTCAGGCGCTAAAACTGGTAACTAAGCCAATGGCTATAAATTAACTTAAAGAAAAAGCTCCTCAAATTGAGGAGTTTTTCTTTTATATCCATTACTAGCGTATTTTTGCGGACTTAAACAGAGCTATGAGTATTTTATACACTTTGTTAGATGCAAGTGCCGCCAATTCGGCGTCTAATTACTTGCCCATTGCTATTCAATTAATTTTTGCAGCTGGTTTTGTGGCTACCATGATTGCCGTCTCTTCATGGGTGGGCCCTAAGCGTAAAACGGCTGATAAATTGGAGAATTTTACCAGCGGGATTGAAACCCACGGGAATGCCCGCCAGCCCATGGCCATCAAGTACTTTCTAGTGGCCATTTTGTTTGTGTTATTTGATGTTGAAGTCATTTTCTTTTACCCTTATGCGGTTAATTTTAGGGAACTCGGATGGAACGGTTTCCTTGCCGTAGTGATGTTTGTAGGGTTTTTCTTGATTGGGTTCACCTATATTATCAAAAAAGGTGCGTTGAAGTGGGAAGATTAAACCGAACCAAAACATTCGGTTGCTGTTTAATAATGTTTAGGTCTTAACAATTTTAATTTAAACCATATGTCTCGTCCGGTTAGATATAATATTCACCCCAAAGAAGCCAATATTGCCGATTCGGTAACCTATGTTGATGCCCCAGATGGGTACGGTGGGGATGGCTTTTTCACCACCAAGTTGAGTGATGTAGTGGGCCTTGCTCGGAAGAATTCTTTATGGCCTATGCCATATGCCACTTCTTGTTGTGGTATTGAGTTCATGGCAACTGCTGCCTCACATTACGATTTATCTCGTTTTGGTGCAGAGAGAATGAGTCACTCGCCACGTCAGTGTGACTTGTTGATGGTAATGGGTACCATCGCCAAAAAAATGGGCCCTGTTTTGCGCCAGGTTTATTTGCAAATGGCTGAACCGCGTTGGGTTATTGCCGTAGGTGCTTGCGCATCTAGTGGTGGCATTTTCGATACATACAGTGTGTTGCAAGGGATTGATCAAGTGATTCCCGTAGATGTGTATGTGCCTGGTTGTCCTCCAAGACCAGAAGCCATTTTAGATGGATTCATGAAAATTCAGGAATTGGTTGGCCAAGAAAGCATCAGAAGAAGAAACAGCGATCATTATAAAGCATTATTGAACGGATACGGAATACAATAATTTATGGCAATCAGCAACGACTATATTCAACAAAAACTCACTGAAAAATTTGGAGACCAGGTCTTCAACTTTGAAGACACTTACGGCATGTTGTGCTTTGAAGCCCCCAAAGAACTCAACTTAAAAGTATTGCAATACTTATATGACGAACCGAGCTTAGGGTTTCAATTCTTAACCGACTTGTGTGCAGTGAATTTTCCTGAAAGTGCAAACAGAGAATTAGCAGTGGTATACCACTTGCATAATTTGGTAGAAAATACCCGTATTCGTTTTAAAGTATTTACGCCAATTGCAACGCCAGATGTATTTACAGCAACGCAATTGTTTTCATCTGCCAACTGGATGGAAAGAGAAACCTATGATTTCTTTGGAGTGAATTTTGTTGGTCATCCCAATTTAAAACGCATTTTAAATGTGGATGAAATGGATTATTTCCCTTTGAGAAAAGAATACCCATTAGAAGATCAAACCAGAATTGACAAGGACGACGAAATGTTTGGACGCGGATAAACTATACGATATGAGTGATCATAATATAACATTAGCAGAAGACGCCATTGAGCGGAAAACAACCACCATCAATTTGGGGCCTACCCACCCTGCAACGCATGGGGTATTCCAAAATATCATGGAGTTGGATGGCGAAAGGGTGGTATCTAGCGAACAAACTGTTGGCTACATTCACCGTGCATTTGAAAAGCTGGCTGAAAGACGTCCGCTGTATCAAATCACCCCCATCACCGATCGCTTAAATTATTGCAGTAGCCCAATCAATAATATGGGCTGGCATTTAACCTGCGAAAAGTTATTAGGGGTTCAAACCCCTAAGCGCGTTGATTATTTGCGCGTCATCATTATGGAATTGGCCAGAATTGCCGATCACTTGATTTGTAATTCTATTGTTGGGGTAGATGCCGGAGCTTTTACAGGGTTCTTGTATGTGATGCAATACCGTGAATTAATCTATGAAATATATGAAGAAGTATGTGGGTCCCGCCTTACTACTAATATTGGGCGTATTGGCGGCTTTGAAAGGAATTTCACAAATACAGCGTTTACGAAACTCGAGAAATTCTTAAAAGAGTATCCGGTTGCGTTAGGCGAGTTAGAGAGCTTGTTAACGCGCAACAGAATTTTCATGGAACGCACCATTGGTGGTGGTCCTATCAGTGCTGAACGCGCATTAAATTATGGATTTACTGGGCCTAACTTAAGGGCGGCTGGTGTAGATTACGATGTACGTGTGCACAGTCCTTACAGCAGTTATGAAGATTTTGAATTTGACATTCCTGTAGGTAAAACTGGTGACAACTACGATCGTTTCTTAGTGCGCAACCAAGAAATGTGGCAGAGCATGCGCATCATACAACAGGCTTATAACAAAGTACAAGAATTTAAAGGAACCGATGCAGAGGTTTACCATGCTGATGTACCTGAATATTACTTGCCAAAGAAAGAAGATGTATACACCAAAATGGAAGCATTGATTTGGCATTTTAAAATCATCATGGGCGAAGTAGATATGCCTAAAGGTGAAGTATACCAATCTGTTGAAGGCGGTAATGGTGAGTTAGGATTTTACATGATCAGTGATGGTGGAAGAACACCATTCAGATTGCATTTCCGCAGACCTTGCTTTATTTACTATCAAGCTTATCCTGAATTAGTAAAAGACAGCATGTTATCGGATGCTATTTTAACCATGAGTAGTTTAAACCTGATTGCAGGAGAATTGGACGCTTAATAATTGACTGTATGAGTAAGTTTAATGATGAACAATTAAAGGAATTTAGCCGCTTGGTGGCTCGCTATCCCGAAGGCAAACAAAAAAGTGCCCTTCTGCCTGTATTGCATTTGGCACAGGACAGTTTTGGTGGTTGGTTAAGTGCTGACACCATGGATTATGTGGCTGAATTATTACAGATCAATCCTATTGAAGTATATGAAGTAGCTACGTTTTACAGCATGTACAACTTGAAGCCAATAGGCAAACATTTATTTGAAGTTTGTCAAACTGGGCCATGCATGATCAACGGATCTGACGATATCATTGAATACATTGGTACAACTTTGGGCATTAAGCCCGGTGAAACCACTGCTGACGGCATGTTCACCTTAAAGACTGTAGAGTGTTTGGGAGCTTGTGGGTATGCGCCAATGATGCAAATGGGCAAACATTATCGCGAGCATTTAACAAAAGAAAAAATAGACGCCATTATAGAAGAGTGCAGAAAAAATGCTGCCGCAAATAATTAAACTATGGGTGTAAAATTATTATTAGATAAAGCGCATGTACCGGGTATCCGTTTTTTTGAAACGTATCGCAAAGAAGGGGGTTATAAAGCAGTTGAAAAAGCGCTGAAACAAATGAATCCTGCTTCCATTGTTGAAGAAGTAAAGAAAAGTGGCGTACGCGGTAGAGGTGGTGCAGGTTTTCCTGCTGGAATGAAGTGGAGCTTTATTGCAAAGCCTGAAGGGGTGCCTCGTCACTTGGTATGTAATGCCGATGAAAGTGAGCCTGGTACTTTTAAAGACCGTTACTTGATGGAATTTTTACCTCACTTACTCATTGAGGGATTAATCATTTCGTCTTTTGCATTAGGCAGTAACGACACGTATATTTATATCCGTGGTGAGTATGCATGGATTGTAGATATTTTAGAGCAAGCGATTGACGAAGCGCACGCGAATGGATTTTTAGGAAAGAATATTTTAGGTACTGGCTTCGATTGTAATATTTATGTACAAAGAGGTGCGGGTGCTTATATCTGTGGTGAAGAAACCGCTTTGATTGAATCTTTAGAAGGGAAGCGCGGTAATCCAAGAATTAAGCCACCATTCCCGGCCATTGAAGGTTTGTGGAAAAGACCTACTGTGGTAAACAATGTAGAAACATTAGCAGCCGTAGTGCCCATCATTAATATGGGGGGCGACGAATATGCTAAAATAGGTGTGGGTCGTTCTACAGGAACTAAATTAATCTCTGCTTGTGGCAATATTAACAAGCCTGGTGTGTATGAAATTGACATGACCATTTCTGTAGAGGAGTTTCTTTATTCAGATGAATATTGTGGGGGCATTGCCAATGGCAAACGTTTGAAAGCTTGTATCCCCGGTGGATCATCTGTGCCTATTTTGCCAGCCAATCTTTTATTGAAAACAGCAAAGGGCGAAACACGTTTGATGAACTATGAAAGTTTAAGCGATGGTGGTTTTGCCTCAGGCTCAATGATGGGTTCTGGTGGGTTTATTGTATTAGACGAAGACCAGTGTATTGTAAAAAACACTTACACATTGGCGCGTTTTTATAGACACGAAAGTTGTGGGCAATGTTCACCTTGTAGAGAGGGAACAGGTTGGATGGAAAAGATTCTCAAAAACATTGATACCGGAAAAGGTAAGATGAGTGATATTGATTTGTTATGGGATATTCAACGCAAGATAGAAGGCAATACCATCTGTCCGTTGGGTGATGCTGCTGCATGGCCTGTAGCTGCTGCCATTAGACATTTCAGAGACGAATTTGAATGGCATGTTAACCATCCGGAAGAAGCACAAAAAAGAAATTATGGATTGGCACATTATGCAGATCCTATTCATGTACCAGCTTAATTAAGTTATGTCTGAACAACCATTATTTAAAGTAACCATTGATAATATCACGGTAGAAGTGCCTGCAGGAACGACCATCCTAAACGCAGCGCGCAAGATTGGCGGCGATGTTGCTCCCCCAGCAATGTGCTATTACAGTAAGCTAGAAGGCAGTGGTGGTAAATGCAGAACCTGTTTGGTTGAAGTGAGCAAAGGTTCTGAAAAAGACCCCAGACCAATGCCCAAATTAGTGGCAAGTTGTAGAACAACGGTGATGGATGGCATGGAAGTGAAGAATATTACCAGTGATCGTGTGATTGATGCACGCAATGGTGTTGTTGAATTTTTATTGATCAATCACCCGTTGGATTGTCCAGTATGTGATCAAGCAGGGGAGTGCCATTTGCAAGATTTAAGTTACGACCATGGTAAAGCGGGCACGCGTTTTGAGTTTCAGCGCCGCACATTTAAGAAGCACGATTTGGGTGACAAAATTCAACTGCATATGACGCGTTGCATTCTTTGTTACCGTTGTGTATTTACGGCTGATCAATTAACTGGTAAGCGTGAACATGGGGTGTTAGATAGAGGTGATCATGCAGAGATTGCCACTTTTATTGAAAAGAATTTAGACAATGAATTTATTGGGAACGTGATTGACGTTTGTCCGGTAGGTGCATTAACCGATAAAACATTCAGATTTAAAAATCGTGTGTGGTTTTTAAAACCTGTTGATGCGCACAGAGATTGCCCAACTTGTAGTGGTAAAGTAACATTGTGGAATAGAGGAGATGAAGTGTACAGAGTAACTGCTAGAAAAGACCAGTGGGGTGAAGTGGAAGATTGGATTTGTAATACCTGCAGATTCGATAAAAAACAAACCAGCGATTGGGTGATTGAAGGACCTCGCTTAATTGATCGTCATTCTGTAATTGCGCAAGGGCATTATGCTGGAACCGTTGGAACAAATAAACCAAAAGAAACATTCAAAGCCGTTCATGCTGGCAGACAACCAAAGTTATTGATGGATATTCATTCTGTGAGTGAAGTGAATCAACCCAATATAACTTTGAGTCAATTAGACAGACCGGCACATTCAACCGACTTTAAACAAAACAAAGACTAATCCACCATACGCATGACACTATTGGCCTTAGACTGGATATTGATGCTGGAAAAACTAATCCTGATTGCGATTATTGTATTTGCCAGCTTGGGCATTGCCCTGTACACCACATTTTCTGAGCGTAAAGTAGCTGCTGTTTTACAAGACAGACCAGGTCCTAACAGAGCAGGACCAATGGGATTGTTGCAGCCTTTGGCGGATGGATTAAAGCTGATCATGAAGGAAGAGATCATCCCTAATTCGGCCAGCAAAGCACTGTTTATTTTAGGACCCGCCATGGCCATGACCGCTGCTTTAATGACTTGTGCAGTGATTCCTTGGAGCAGCTCCGTAGAGTTATTCGGTAGAAAAATTGATCTGCAAATTGCGGACATCAATATTGGTATTTTATACGTATTCGGTGTAGTGAGTATGGGCGTATATGGCATCATGATTGGTGGTTGGGCATCTAATAATAAGTTCTCTTTAATGGCGGCTTTGCGTGGGGCTTCTCAAGCCATCAGCTATGAGTTGGCCATGGGGCTTTCATTGATTGCCGTTCTAATGATTTCTGGCTCTTTAAGTTTAAAGACCATTGTTGATCAGCAAATGGCTCCAGGTGCTTGGTGGAATATTGTTTACCAACCATTGGGCTTTATTTTATTTTTTGTTTGTGCGATGGCTGAGTGTAATAGAACACCGTTTGATTTGCCTGAAGCTGAAAATGAATTGAACATGGGGTATCACCAAGAATACTCTTCTATGAAATTGGGTTTTTACCTATTTGCTGAATACGTGAATATGATCATGAGTAGTGCGGTAATGGCCAGTTTGTATTTTGGTGGATACGATATTCCTTTCTTGGACGAATCTACTTTGGCGCCAAATATTGCAGCCATTTTAGGCGTACTGTCTTTACTGACTAAAATTGTGATATTCTTATTCCTGTTTATGTGGATTCGTTGGACCATTCCAAGGTTTCGTTACGACCAATTGATGAACCTAGGTTGGAAAAGTTTAATTCCATTGGCTTTGGTGAATATGTTGGCAACAGGCGCTGTGATTTTATGGCAGCAGGGTTAAGATAGTTATTTTACATTTGTGAACCTTTTATATAAAAGCAAACATGCAAGCTTTAACAAACAGATCAAAAGCAGTAAATAGAGATCCCATGACGTTCATGGAGCGTCTTTATTTGCCCAATATTGTAAAGGGCATGGCCATTACTTTTAGCCATATTTTTAAAAAGCAACCAACCATTCAATATCCTGAGCAAAAACGCGAGTTTAGCCCTGTTTTTAGAGGCTTACACGTGTTAAATAGAGATGCAGAAGGCAGAGAAAATTGTACGGCTTGTGGATTATGCGCTGTAGCTTGTCCGGCTGAAGCCATTACAATGGAAGCTGCTGAACGTATGCCTGGTGAAGAGCATTTGTATCGTGAGGAAAAGTATGCAGCTAAGTACGAAATCAATATGTTGCGCTGCATTTTCTGTGGACTCTGTGAGGAAGCTTGTCCTAAGGATGCCATTTATTTAAGTGAAACTTTTGCACCTGCTAATTTTACCAGAAAGGGCTTTATCTATGGGAAAGACGATTTGTTGATTCCCAATAAGAATACAGCACCTGAAGAATATGCAACAGCGAAAGGCGCAGCTAGATAATTAATTATTGCCCATTATAATACAAACCAATAGATGGATACGATTCAAATTTTATTTTTCATTTTAAGTGCGCTGGCATTATTCAGTGCCATTATGGTGCTGGTCAGTAAAAACCCAGTGCACAGCGTACTTTGGCTGATTGTTGTATTCTTTACTATTTCCGGTCACTATATTTTATTGAATGCGCAATTTCTAGCCATCGTTAACTTAATTGTTTATGCTGGTGCCATCATGGTCTTGTTTTTATTCGTCATCATGTTGATGAATTTGAATGCAGAGGGAGAACCAAGGAAAAATTGGTGGATGAAATTGGCGGGTGTGGTATCAGGGGGCTGTTTTTTAATGGTGATGGTATCATTGGTAAGACAAGCAACTGAGTTATCAGGTAAAGCTGCCTTGATGAAAACAGGCGATATTGGCCTGATTAAGAATTTGGGTAAAGCTTTATTCAGTGATTTTGTTGTGCCTTTTGAAATCAGCAGTGTCCTCTTTTTGAGTGCCATGGTTGGTGCAGTCGTAATTGGTAAAAAAGATTAAACTATAACAACGCATTTATGCCTATTCAATATTATATCTATTTTTCTTTAGCCTTATTCAGCATTGGCGTTATTGGTGTGCTGACCAGAAGAAATGCCATTATTGTATTCATGTGTATTGAATTGATGTTGAATGCAGTGAATTTATTATTGGTTGCTTTTTCTAAAATGCACCATGGAGCTGCCATTGCCAATAATGCAACCAGTAGCGCTGGAGTGGAAGGACAATTGTTTGTGTTTTTTATTATGGTGGTAGCCGCAGCAGAAGTGAGTGTGGGCTTAGCGATTATAGTAATGATGTATCGAAATACCCATTCCGTTGATATTAATTTCTTGAACCGATTGAAAAACTAGCACCCGCAACTTAGTATATGAGTAAAATTGCTTTTTTAGTACCATTGTTTCCCTTGCTGGGTTTCCTCATTAATGGATTGGGCAGACAACGTTTGTCTAAATCTGCTGTTGGCATGATTGGTTCTGGAATGATTTTTTTATCATTCTTAACCGCATGTTTCTTATTTGGTCAAGTGTATGGTGCCGCTTCTGTAAGTGGTGGTGCACCCATCAATTCTGTAGTGACCTTATTCGACTTCATCAAAACAGAAGCGTTTACCATTCCATTTGCTTTTCAGGTAGATCAGTTATCTGTGTTGTTTTTATTGATCATCACAGGTATTGGGTTTTTGATTCATTTGTATTCTACAGCTTATATGAAAGATGAAGCGCCACATCATTTTGCGCGCTACTTTGCTTATTTGAATTTATTCGTCTTTTCTATGTTGTTGCTGGTAATGGGAAGCAACTATGTGATCATGTTTATTGGATGGGAAGGCGTTGGGCTTTGCTCTTATTTATTGATTGGTTACTGGTTTAAAAACGGGGATTATAATTACGCGGCCAAGAAAGCCTTTATCATGAACCGTATTGGTGACCTCGGATTTTTATTAGCGGTTTTTTGGCTGATTTTTAAATTAGGTACGGTTAATTATACAGATGTGTTTGCAAATGTGGCTCAATTGTCTGCATTTGATATCACTGCCATCACCACATTATTATTTGTTGGTGCAATGGGTAAAAGTGCACAGATTCCTTTGTACACTTGGTTGCCTGATGCTATGGCGGGTCCTACTCCTGTCTCAGCTTTGATCCACGCGGCCACCATGGTAACCGCAGGTATTTACATGATTGCCAGAAGCAATATTTTGTATACGATGGCGCCCGGTACTCAAACATTAGTGGCCATTGTTGGATTGGCAACTGCTATTTTCGCTGCCACTATTGCGCTCAAACAAAACGATATTAAAAAAGTATTGGCTTATTCAACTGTTAGCCAATTGGGCTATATGTTTTTAGGGCTTGGTGTTGGCGCATATACTGGTGCGGTATTTCATGTAATGACCCATGCATTCTTCAAAGCCTTATTATTCTTAGGTGCGGGTTCCGTTATTCACGCTATGCACCACGAACAAGATATTCGTAAAATGGGCAACCTTAAAAAGTATATGCCCATCACGCATATCACGTTCTTATTGGCTTGCCTAGCTATTGCAGGTATTCCTCCGTTCTCTGGCTTCTTCTCAAAGGATGAAATTTTGGTAGCTGCCTATTCCAGTAACCCTTTGTTTTATTATATCGGTGTAGGTGGTGCGTTGATGACCGCATTTTATATGTTTAGATTATATACGCTGACTTTTCTTGGTCAATTCAGAGGGACGCATGATCAGGAACATCATTTACATGAAAGTCCTAGTGCAATGACCACGCCTTTAATTGTATTGGCCGTCCTTTCAGTACTTGGCGGATTTATTGGCATTCCTGCTGTATTTGCAGAGAACAAACATTGGTTACAACAGTTCTTGTCACCCATTTTTGCGGAGTCTACCAAATTAGCAGAAGCGCATCACTTGAGTCATACTCAGGAATATTTAATGATGGGCGTTGTAACGGCATTAATTATTGCTGTGATTGTGTTTGCGGTAAACAGTTACAAAAAGTATACAGGCAATGATGCAACAGAAGAAACAGGTGTAGGTAAAATATTATTGAATAAATGGTATGTAGACGAATTGTACAACAGCATTATTGTTAATCCATTACACAATCTAGCAGGTCTTTTCAAAAATGTAGTAGAAAAATCAGGGATTGATGGGGCGGTTAATGGGGTTGGCAAACTCGTGCAGTACGGTTCAAGACAATTGCGGTTAATTCAAAGTGGGCAGGTTGCCAGTTATGTGTTAATCATGATTTTATCAATGGTTATATTTTTCATCGTATGGTTTAATGATTTGACCATCATGCGATTTATCAACAAGATATTTTAATTTGTTCATCAAGTAGCTCAGCAATAATGATTACTTTATTACTCATCATAACACCTCTAATTGCCGGTTTAATGGCATTTGTTTTAAAACAAGGGTCATCTGCAAAAACGTTTGCATTATTGGCATCTATTGCCACACTTGTGCTTGCATTGGTAGCTGTTTTTACCCCTGGCGAATTGGGTTATGACATCGCTTGGTTAAATAATTTAGGCAGCAGAATCACACTCAAAGCAGATGGCATGGCCAAAATGTTGAGTTTGTTAACGGCTGTGTCTTTCCCTTTAATTTTTACAGCAGTTCATCAGAATACCTATAAAAATGAACAAGCATTTTACGGACTAATGTTATTGTCACAGGCTGGTTTAATGGGTGTGTTTTTAGCGTCTGATGCATTATTGTTTTATTTCTTTTGGGAATTGGCTTTAATTCCAGTGTATTTTCTTTGTTCTTTATGGGGCGGAGAGAAGCGCATTGCAGTCACTTTCAAATTTTTTGTATACACTTTTGTAGGGTCATTGCTGATGTTGATTGGCTTATTGTTCATGTATTTTCAAACTGCCGATCAATCATTCTCTTTAGAAAGTTTTTACGCTGTTAAACTAACTGCCAAGCAAGAAATGCTGATGTTTTGGTTGTTCTTTATTGCATTTGCCATCAAAATGCCCATTTTCCCATTTCATACATGGCAGCCAGATGCTTATGAACAATCGCCAACTGCAACAACAATGGTCATGAGTGGCATTATGGTTAAGATGGGGGTTTTTGCATTCATCAGGTGGATTCTTCCAATGTTCCCCAATGCAGCAGCACAATCTGCAAATTTGGTGATTATTCTTTCCATCATTGGAATGATCTATGCCTCTTTAATTGCCATCAGACAAGACGATATTAAACGCATGATTGCCTATTCATCTATTGCGCATATTGGTTTAATGTCTGCTGCAATGTTTACCAATAACCGCACTGCTATTGATGGCGTAATGATTCAGATGTTTAGTCATGGCGTGAATGTGATTGGTTTGTGGATCATTGCAGACCTCATTGAAAAACAATTGGGTACCAGACAAATGAGTCAATTAGGTGGTTTGGCACAAAAAGCACCTGTAATGTCTATCTTATTAGTGGTGATGGCTTTGGCCAATGTGGCATTACCGCTTACCAACGCATTCATTGGTGAGTTCTTAATGTTCAATGGCTTATTCCAATACAATATGATTATGGCGGCTGCTGCGGGCATTAGCATTATTTTAGCAGCTGTATACACATTGAATATGGTGCAGAAAGTAATTTATGGTGATACCAATTCATTTACAGATAAAGCAACGGACATTCCATTCAATGTAAAATTGTCTTTGGTGATCATTGCCTTGCTTATTCTGGTATTTGGTGTATTCCCTCAGCCCTTGTTAAACCTAACAGGTGATACTGTTTCAGCCTTATTTGTAAAAAAGTAAAAGACCGATTTAGTAATTATGAACGCAATAATATTTTCAGCAATTCTAGGTGTGGTAATGATGTTCACGGGCATTTTTACTAACAAAAAACCGGTCATTACACTTACAGCAATTATTGCTTTAGTGGTATTGTTAAGCATGAATCTTTTGAATAGTCATGGTATTTTCTCCATTCAAATTGATACCAAAGGGTTATTGCACTTCAATAAAATGGGCATGTTCTTTAATACCCTATTAATTGGTGCTACCTTAATTTTTGTTTTGCTCAGTGGTACTGAAATTGAAAAGTTGAGCGATAAAACCGCAGATTATTATGCGCTCATTTTCTTTGTATTGTGTGGTACAGCTATTTTAACTTCTTTCAACGGCATGTTGATGTTGTTCTTAGGTATTGAAATTTTATCCATTCCATTATACATTTTAACAGGATCGGATAAGCATAATCTCAAAAGCAATGAAGCATCCTTAAAATACTTTTTAATGGGGGCTTTCACTACTGGGATCATGTTGATGGGTATTGCTTTATTGTATGGCGCTACAGGTGGCTTTGGTTTAACCAATGTTGGCACAGGTGCTTTACCACCTTCTTCTGGGGTTCAAGGAGCTACCTTTTTGCAAGTTGCAGGGTTGCTATTGCTCTTTGCCGCTATGTGTTTTAAAGTATCAGCAGCCCCTTTCCATTTCTGGACGCCTGATGTATACGATGGTGCACCAAGTGTGTTCACTTCATTTATGGCAACTATTGTAAAAGCAGCTGGTTTTTTTGCCTTCATAAAATTATTCTCAGCCAACGCCAGCTTATTGGGCCCTACTTGGACCATTCTGTTATCTTTTGTAATAGTCGCCACTTTATTGGCTGGTAATATCACGGCTGTATTTCAACGCAGCATCAAAAGAATGTTGGCATATTCAAGTATTGCACAAGCAGGCTTTATGTTATTTGCTTTATACAGCAATAATGATTTAGGTACGGAAGGCATCATGCTTTATACGGTAGCTTATTGTTTGGCAACCATTGGCTTTTTTGCCATTTTAATGAAAGTAAAGGATTATACTTTTGATGGATTTAATGGCCTAGCTTCCACACAACCTGTTTTGGCTTTTGTGGCAACCATTTGCTTGCTTTCTTTAGCTGGCATTCCGTTAACTGCTGGTTTTTTTGCTAAGTATTATATGCTGGCATCGGTGATTAAGGCGGGTGGTCCAATTTGGATTGTGGTGGTTGCGGTGCTTTTTGCTGCTGTGAGTGTGTATTACTACTTCAAAGTGATTCAATCTATGTACTTTAAAGAAGGGCAACCCGAGACCAGTGAAATCACTAGTGGATTTAAAATGGGCCTCTTGGTATTAGCTGCCGGCATCATATTAGTTGGCGTTCTTCCTTCAATAGTGCTCAATTGGTTCTATTTTTAACCACTCTTCATAATTAAGGGGCTTACTGAAAAGGGTTTAATTAATACGCTGTACCTTTATTTCATGACAGCTTTCGACTCATTCACTCTGGCTTGGCGCACAGTAAAAAGCAATAAGCTTCGTGCGGGTATTACTATTGCCATTATTGCATTTGGTATTATGGCATTGATTGGCATCATTACCGCTATTGAAGCCATGAATCAAAGTTTGAAAGAAAGTTTCTCCTCAATGGGTGCGAATTCATTCAGCATTCGCTATAAAGACTCAAGGGCTAGAATGGGGCCCAATAATGATGAAGTGAAAAAGACCAAGCGAGGCTTAAAAGAGAAAAAATCTAACCTAAATAAACCACTCAGATTAGAAGAGGTTGAACGTTTCAAAGCCAATTTCAGTTTTCCGGGTGCTTTGGTTAGCGTATACAGAAGAGGACCAGGTGCTCAGGAATTGCACTATGGTGATCGCAAAACCAATCCACAGATCTTGGTATGGGGTGGGGATGAGAATTATTTATTGGTCAATGGCTATACCCTTCAACAAGGTAGAAACCTCAATAATTTAGATGTACAAAGCGGAAGAAATGTTTGCTTAATTGGCAGCAATGTGGCAACGCGTTTGTTTGGTGAAAGGCCCGAAAGTTCTATTGACAAAATTATCAAAGTGGGCAGCACCCCTTACAGAGTGATTGGCTTGTTAAAAAGCAAGGGCTCTAGTTCTATGTTGCGTCAAGACGATGTGATCGTTACTTCTTATACCAATGTGCGCAGATATGCCAATATTGGACCTACTTATTTGGTAGGGATCAACGTAACCGACATTAATGTCATTCCTGTAGCTACAGATGAAGCCACTTCTGTTTTCAGAGCCATTCGAAAATTAGAACCTACTGAAGACAATAACTTCGTGATTGAAAAAAGCGACAAGTTTGCTGAACTATTCATTGGCTTTTTAAGCAGCATTACAGGTGCAGCAAGTGCTATTGGATTAATTACATTAATTGGTGCAGCCATTGGCCTAATGAATATTATGTTAGTGGCCGTTAATGAAAGAACCAAAGAAGTAGGCTTAATTAAAGCCATTGGTGGCAAAAGCAAATATGTGCGTCAACAGTTTTTGTTTGAAAGCATGATCATTAGCTTGTTGGGCGCTATTTTCGGAATTATCCTAGGTATTTTGGTTGGCAATATTTTTGGTATTATCCTAGACACGGGATTTGTGGTACCATGGGCATGGGTGGTTATCGGCATTGTGATCTGCTCTATTGTAGGCTTGGCAGCTGGTATTTATCCAGCGATGAAAGCAGCTAAACTCAACCCAATTGTTGCGTTACGTTATGAGTAATGAAATTACTTCTTACGTGCCCGATCTTCTTTAAGCTTTTCGTTGATATAGTATTTGATATCTTCTTCCTTTGGATGTTTTCTTAACCATTCATAAGAAGGGCGATGTCTTTGTACAAAGCTTTGGAGTGCTTCGTTTTTAAGGCCGCTGTATCTGGTAACGATGTCCAACGAAAAACGGTAATTAATGTAGGCTTCTTTTTCGCTATTGTTAAATAGTTCTGTGGCTTTTCTTTTGCTCTTTTCTTTTTTAGAAAGTCTGTTTAAGCTGATGCCAAATCCTGCACCAGAATTAGCTAGTTCTACCGCTTTTACAGGTGGGCTAATCATAGCTTCTTTAAACTCCATATTTCGTTCTAAACTGTCTAAAGTATATTGACTGACCCCACTGTTTTTTACTGTTACATTATTTAAATTTCGGCTGATCGGAATTAGGTAGAGTTGGATGGTATCGGAAGCTGCAATCAATCCATTATATACAACTGTAAAATAACGATAGCCAACAGCTGAAACCGTTAACACATCGTTTTTTACAATATTGATTTTGAATAATCCTTGATTATTCGTGATGACGGTTGATTTATGACTGGTATTGGTTACACTGGCTAATTCAACGGGCTCATTGGTAACACTGTCTCTAATATATCCCCAAACAGTTTGTTGTGCCTGGGTTTGAATGCACATAAAAAACACCAACAAAAACAGCAAATTTTTTTTCATAAAATAAAGATACAATTTACAATTGCATACAACTTGATTTAATCACTTACTGCCATAAAAAAACCCACAGGTAATTTAAACCTGTGGGCTATATTGATTCAATTAAATGCCTTATTTAGGATCTAAAGCTTCTTTAACTCTTTCTGCCAAATCACTCAAATGAATTTTGGTCATTCTGTCTGCACTTGTTGCTGCTGCAGCTGTTAGCTGACCACGTAAGCCTACTAATTGCGCGCGAACAATAGCCGTAACGTCTGATTTTTTCGCATCAATTGGCGCAGGACCTCCACCACCGAAAGTGATGGTAACACCACCACCAGTTGGTGCAGTTGGATTAATGATTGAAGCCAAACGATCAACATATGTTCTTTGTAACATACGCTTGTAAGTATCAATCGCTTTTTTGCTGCTGAGTTCATTGAAAACAGTGCTTTGAACATCATTTAACAATTCCATTGCAGTATACGCTTTATCCAAACCAAAACGCTCAGCACTTAGTTGTAAGCGACCCAATCGATCGGTACTAACAATGCTGTTCAAAGTTCTTTCTTGTAAGCCCATGATAGGATCTGCGCTGATTGGATTGTTGAACTTATTCCACATAGCGCGGTCTACTAACCAAGTTGGTGTTTCAAAAACATTTTTGTTAATGAAATTCACTGCTTCTTTTTGACGAGTCTTTGGTACAATTTCATAAACAGCTTCGTTTTGCTCAACTGTTTTGAAGGTTTCATAAACACCACCAATATTGGTACTTACATGTCCAATATATCTACCGAATTGAGTCAAAGTTTGACCATACATATTCGCTAGATTATTATATTGATCACCTTCTTCCTTAGTCCATTCTGGTAAGCCTTTCATCACACGCTTTAAATTCATTACACCATATTCACTGGCTTTAACTGAGTTGTCACTTAAGTCTTCACTTTGACTTCTAGGATCAACTCTGTTACCGCTTTCATATGTACCAAACCAATGACGTGGGTTTTCATTTAAAGCAGCAGTGACCATTTTATTGCTGTTCTTTTTAGATTCTTCTTCATTGTTACCTGGGATGTAACCATAGCCCCATTTCATCGCCCACTTATCGTAGTCGCCAATTCTTGGGTAAAGCCCTTTTCTGCTGATATTGTCTTCTGGTTGTGCAACATAGTTAAAACGCGCATAGTCCATGATTGAAGCGGTATGGCCATTGGCTTCTACCCACTGCTTGTCTCTCAATTTTTCAACTGGTGTTTGGCTACTGCTGCCCATATTATGACGAAGTCCTAATGTATGGCCTACTTCATGAGAAGACACAAAGCGAATTAAATCGCCCATTAATTGGTCATCGTATTTCATGCTGCGTGCACCTGGATCATTTGGCGCTGCCTGAATCATATACCAATCGTGTACCAACTTCATCACATTGTGGTACCAACCAATATGGCTTTCAATGATTTCACCGCTGCGAGGATCATGCACATTTGGTCCATAAGCATTGGCTACAGGAGAAGCAAAATAGCGCACTACAGAAAAACGTGCGTCTTCCATGCTCATTGTGGTATCATTTTCAGGCCACTCTTTACCCATGATGGCATTTTTAAAGCCTGCTTTTTCAAATGCAGCTTGCCAATCGTTGATACCTGCAATTAAATGAGAACGCCATTGCTTTGGTGTTGCTGGGTCAATGTAATAAATGATGGGTTTCTTTGGTTCAACCAATTCACCTCTTCTCCATTTTTCCCATTCACCGTCTTTTGGCTCTAATCTCCAACGAACAGCGAAACTAACGTCTTCAACTTTTTGTTGGTTATCACTATATCTCACAAAATTGTCGGTGAAGAAACCAACTCTTTTGTCTGCAATTCTGCGTTGCATTGGTACTTTAGGTAATAACAATAACGAAGTGTTCAACTCCATTGTTACCGCGCCTGCATCATTTGCCGCAGCAATTCCGCCACCACCTGTTGGTAAACCAGGTATACTTATACCGCCTGCTGGAGAAGCACTGTATGTTTTAACAGATACTATTTCAGTATTGATTGGATAAGTGCTGATTTTGCTTATATAAGAGCGATCTTGAGTTAAAACTGATAAGTTATAACTTCTCTTTGTTCTAGGATCAATGCTCACTGCTTGGTTGTCGCCTTTAAAGAAATCACTTACATCAATTACAATGCTGGCCGAATCTTTTCCAAAAGCTGCAATTGGAAAAGCAGCTGCAATAGCATTTAGGTTAGAATTGGTAACAGCTTTGTAAATGTCTTGGTTTTCTTCTGCTTGATTTACCAAAGTAATGGTTCTTAAGAACACATTATTGCTGGGGCCTTTTTCAAAAGTAATGGTTTGCTGATTGGCAATTTCACCACCATATCCTGCACCAGCAGGCACTTTTACAAAACGAACCACCGAAAGAATTTCTCTGCCAAAAATGGAGTCAGCAATTTCAAAGTAGTATTTGTCTTCTACCTTGTGTACAGTAAACAAGCCAGTTTTTGAAACCGCCTTAGCTGTAATGACATCTTTGTATGCTTTAGGCCCTTGACGCTGAGCATTCATCATATTAGACAAATTGCCCATGTTGGGGGTAACTGTAGGCGCACCAGTTCCCGGCGTTTGAGGCGGGGTGGTTGGACGCTGTTGCGCAAACACTGATAGTGTTAACATCAGCGCTGTGCTCGAGAATAATAGTTTTTTCATTGTTGCAATTAGTATTAATTAAAAAAAGTGCCTATAAAGATAGGGGGGAATGGGTATCAACAATCAATTGGTATCAAGGATTGGATGAATGGTGAACTTTTTGAATAAATCGGTAAAATACAACCAAAGATTATTGCGCTTGTGTTTGTTGCTTTAAATAAAATACCTATTTTGTATCCCCTTTAGGATGCTGATTTAAATAGTTTTGAAGAATTTCAAACAATTTGATAATTCAGAATAATTTTCATTAGCATTGTGAAGTAATTTTTTAAACCATTTGTTATTTTTTTAAAAAATCAAAAACCATTTGAGTCATGGCTGAAACAAAACCAACCGCTGCAGTGAAAAGTGCAACTTCTACTCAACCGAAGAAGAGCAGCAACATTATTTCATGGATTGCTCCATTTGCTGGAGTTGTAATTGGGTACATTCTTTGGAGATTTGTACTAGGAACCAACAGTAATTTTTCCAATCCAGACTTGGCTGGTGGTTTCTGGCCTAGCCACAAAGGACCTTTGACTGGCTTAGCTAAAATGTATGAAGGTGGTATCGTTGTACCGATCTTGATTGGTAACTTCATTATCGTTTTGATCTTCGTTATCGAACGTATGTTAACAGTAATGAAAGCAACAGGTACTTCTAACAACGCTGAGTTTGTTCGCAGTGTTCAATTCCACCTTGCTAATAAGGAAGTAGACAAAGCTTTGGCTGCTTGCGATAAGCAAAAAGGATCTGTTGGTAATGTTATGAAAGCAGGTCTTAAGAAGTACAAAGAAATGATCTCTAATACTGAGCTTGAAACTGAGCAAAAAGTATTGAACATTCAAAAAGAAATTGAAGAAGCAACTGCACTTGAATTGCCAATGTTAGAAAAGAACTTGGTATTCTTATCTACTATTGCCTCTGTAGCAACCCTTTTAGGTTTGTTTGGAACAGTATTGGGTATGATTAAGTCATTCTCTGCATTAGGTGACGAAGGTGGTGGTGACGCTGCTCGTGAATTATCAAAAGGTATCTCTGAAGCCTTGTTTAACACCGCTTTAGGTATCGGTACTTCTGCTGTAGCCATCATTTTCTATAACGTATTTACCACTCGTATTGATGGTATCACTTACGGTATTGATGAGTCTGGTTTCACTTTAACTCAAAGCTTCGCTGCTAACTATAAATAATCAAGTATTATTTGTGGAATCTGTAAAGATTTGAATCTAATATAAGTGAACAGTAAAAAACAATACAATGGGTAGAGCCAAATTACCTCGAAAGAGTACGAATATTGATATGACCGCGATGTGCGATGTGGCCTTTCTCTTGTTGTCGTTCTTTATCTTAACGACCAAGTTTAAGCCTGCTGAAGCGATTGCTGTTACTACGCCAAATTCCGTTGCTGCAAAAGTGGCGCCCCAGAAGGATTATGTCATGGTTATTTTAGACGCAAACGGTAAAGTGTTTCTTGAAATGGATGATGAATCTAAAAAAGAAGCCATTGCTAATGCGCTAAATTCTACCAGAAATCTGGGATTGAATACGGCGGCTTTTAAAAAGTCACTATTCTTTGGAGCACCTTTCGGTAGTCTAGCTTCATTCCTTGCTTTACCTGAAGATCAGCGTAAAGGGGATAAATTGCCAGGTATTCCTGTAACGGATACTGCCAATAACGAGCTAGTTACCTGGATGCGATTAACCAAAGATGCCTATATGGGTGAAAGAGAGCCTGCATTCCTTTTAAAAGGGGATAATGCAGCTAAATATCCTGCTTTCAAAGCCATCATTGATGCTTTCAAGAAGAACGATATCTTGAAATTTCAAATGGTAACCAGCCCTGAAGCTGCACCAGTAGGTACCGATCTTTGGAAAATGAACCAAAAAGGTGACAAAGTAGAAGAATAAAGACATTAATTTATAACGAAAACTAAATTCTACCGACATGGCAGAAATGGATACCTCGGGCGGCGGAGGCCACAAAAAAGGACCCGGCGTCAAGAAAGGGAAAAAACTATCAACCAGGGTTGACTTAACACCCATGGTGGACTTAGGTTTCTTGTTGATTACGTTTTTCATCTTCACTACAACCATGAGTCAGCCAACGGCCATGAAATTGATCATCCCTAAGGATGCTGATAAACCAGAAGATCAAAACAAAGCAAAAGAATCTGGTGTAATCACGCTGCTTTTAGGAAAAGACAACAACGTCTTTTATTATGAAGGTCAATTAGCAACCGATGGCGCTAACTTTAAATCATCAAGTTTTAAAGAAATCAGAACTGTTTTGATTGACAAAAAGCGTACCACTCCTGAAAAGGATTTGGTGGTGATTATTAAGCCCTCAGTTGAGTGTACTTACAAAAATGTAGTGGATATTTTAGATGAAATGGCCATCAATGTACTTAAGCGTTATGCATTAGTAGATATTTCAGAAGGCGAAGCTGCCTTAGTGAAAATCACAGAGGCGAGTGGCAGTGCGGCTTCATCAAATTAAGATCAACAAGCAAATAACCAATAACATTTTTTACAATGGATGCAAATAAAATTCAATCAGCAGATATTCTTGACATCATCTTTGATGGCAGAAATAAAGAGTATGGTGCGTATGATTTGCGCAAGACCTACAATAAGCGTATGACCAAGGCTTTGGTAGGCACGGTGCTGATTATTCTACTAGCTTTTTTAGGCAACATACTTGCAAATAATGTCAACAAAGGAAAGACAGAATTGATCGTGCAAGATGTGTCGTTGGAAAACGTGCAACAGGAAGAGAAAAAACCTGAGCCACCACCACCACCGCCACCACCAAAACAAGAACCTCCAAAAGTTGAAATCACTAAGTTCACCCCTCCAAAGATTGTAAAAGATGAGGAAGTGAAAGAAGAAGATGAGATCAAAGAGGTTGAAAAATTAGAAGATACTAAAATCGGTACCATCAATCAGGAAGGTGCAAAAGACGATGGTATCGTGGCACCACCAGTTGAAACTGGAACAGGTGTGGTAGAAGCCCCTAAAAAAGAAGAAGATTACGATAAGGTATTTACCGTGGTACAAAATCCTGCTGAATTTCCAGGCGGAGTACCAGCGTGGATTAAATATCTAGAGCGTAACTTAAATAGAGACATGCCAGTTGAAAATGGCGCACCTCCAGGTAAATATACCGTTGTAGTTTCGTTCATTGTAGCAAAGGATGGAACCATCAGTGACGTTGTTGCTGAAAACGATCCCGGCTATGGTACAAAAGCAGAAGCGGTAAGAGTAATTACCAGAGGACCTAAATGGAAGCCAGCCTTGCAAAATGGTAGAAACGTTATCTATCGTCATAAGCAAAGCATCACATTCATGGTGTCTGAAGAATAATTGGTCATGACTTTATATAGCCCCGATTCGTTTACGAGTCGGGGCTTTTTTTTGTCTAAACCTTAATGCATCTACCCAATTTTCACTCAATTACCTGCATTTATGGAAAATGCGTTTTCATGTATCCTAGTAATAAATCTTTACTATGGACAAAAATCAGATCCTTCAGAGCGAGTGGCTCGACATTTTGTTTGATGGAAAAAATAAACAGTATGGTGCATATGAATTGCGCAAAACATACAATGATCGGCTAAAGAAAGCGATGTTGGGTGCATTAAGTATTGCAGCATTATTTGTAACCGTGGTATTAATGGCAAAGAGTCAAAAAACTTTACCAACGGTTTTAAGTGTGATAGATATTTCTTTAGAAAAATTAAAGAAGACAAACCAAAGCTTGAATTAGAAAAGCCAATTAAAAAAGACCCCATTAAATTGAAAACTGTTTCAGTAACGCCCCCTCAAATAGTGAAAGACCAAAACATTTCACCAGAGGAAGATATTAAACCAGTAGATGAATTAGACAATGTTGAGATCAGTAATTTTAATCAAGATGGCGATAAAAATAATGATATGACTAATCCACCAATTGAAAAACCTGTTTCCGGTGTTTCATTGGTTGCTAAGGGAACCGAAGATGAAACGATATTTTATGCCGTTCAAATGCCTGCAGAATTTCCTGGTGGCCTCAATGGTTGGAGAAATTATTTAGAAAGACATTTAAACAGTGATTTGCCTATCTCAAATGGCGCGCCTGCTGGTAGGTATACAGTGGTAGTGTCATTTACTGTAGATAAATCAGGCGCTATTAGTGATGTAGTTGCTGAGAATGATCCAGGCTATGGAACAAAGGCAGAAGCAATTAGAGTGATTGCAAAGGGGCCTAATTGGAAACCAGCTATGCAAAACGGCAGTAAAGTCATTTATCGGCATAAGCAAAGCATTACTTTTTTAGTTGCTGAGGAGTAATCAGCAACTAAAAAACCGTCTATCTTTACCCAATGAATACAGCACTTCAAGGATGGGATGATACAATTGTTGCTTTAGCAACGGCACCAGGTATTGGAGCCATTGCAGTCATTAGAATCAGCGGTCCAAAATCATTTGAAGTGTTGAATCAATTGTTTCCCAAAAAGGATTTATTGGTTCAAGCATCTCATACCATTCATGTTGGGCTTTTAAAAGATGGCGACAATATTTTGGACGAAGTGGTATTGTCTTTATACAAAGGCCCTAAATCGTATACTGGTGAAGACGTGATTGAAATCAGTTGTCACGGGTCGCCTTATATACAAGAACAAATTTTACAAGCCATTACCAAGCGTGGTGTAAGAATGGCAAAGCCTGGTGAGTTTACGCAACGCGCATTCTTAAAAGGGAAAATGGATTTGGCACAGGCAGAAGCAGTGGCAGATTTGATTTCAAGCAATACTGAAGCTAGTAAGAAAGCAGCTTTGCATACCATGCGTGGTGGATTTTCTTCAGATTTGTTGCAACTCAGAGAAGCATTAATTAGTTTTTCAGCATTAATAGAATTAGAATTAGATTTTTCTCAAGAAGATGTTGAGTTTGCAGACCGCACACAATTTAAATTATTGATAGCCCAACTTAAGCACACAACAGATACATTGATTCATTCATTCAAGTTAGGCAATGTGATTAAGAATGGCGTTCAGGTTGCTATTATTGGCAAACCCAATGCTGGAAAATCTACATTGCTCAATACATTGTTAAATGAGAATAGGGCTATTGTGAGTGATATTGCAGGCACTACTCGTGATACAATAGAAGAAGTCATTAATATTGATGGAGTCTTGTTTAGGTTGATTGACACCGCTGGTATACGCGAGCACACTACTGATGCCATTGAACAGATTGGCGTTAGTAAGAGTAAAGAAAAAATGCGCGCTGCAGAATTGGTCATATACTTATATGACTTAACGAATATGACCAACGATGAACTGCAAAACATTGTAGCCGAATTTAACCAAGCATCCATCAATTATATGTTAGTTGGTAATAAATCGGATTTGGTTGATACGCTAACACTTGAGCAATTTGGTGCTTTTAAAAATAGTTTGTTTATCTCAGCAAAAAATCAAACGCAAATTGATGCTCTCAAAATAGCATTAGTCAACAATACCATTCAAGGCAATATTCATACCGAATCAACCATTGTTACCAATGCCAGACATCATGCAGCATTGCAAGGATTGATGTCATCCTTAATTGAAGTTGAGCAGGGATTGAACAATCAAACACCGGGTGATTTATTGGCACTGGATATTAGACAATGTTTACACTATTTAGGTACTATTACCGGCAGTATTACGCATGAAGACCAATTAGATTATATTTTCAGTAAGTTCTGTATTGGGAAGTAAACACAATACAATTAATACAGGTTCTATACACTTTACTGGCCTTGTTAATTGCTTGTTTTCATTGTTTTTATTTCTTTCGAAATTTCTTCAAGTGTTTCAATGAATTCCTCTAATCTATTGCTATTATTTATGTAGACATCATAAACCATTTTTCCAATTTCATAATGAATTAAACAGCGCCAACGAGTGGCTCCAGTGTAGCATTCGATCATAAAACCAGATCTTGTAAAAAAGCGAAATTCGGTATATCGCTCAGTATTAGGGTCTTTCTTCTTTATTTCATCTCTCACCATTTTTAGATGGGCAACTACTGAGTCTATTTCATCTTCATCAATATATTCAACATTGGTCATAGGGGCATCTGTAAAAAGATTCCTGCTGCCTCTTTGGTCTATTCTTATGCCATAAAGTTTATGCCCAGTTACTAAATCTTCTACGGAAGCTAAATAGACGATTAGCTCACGAATTCTTCCTCTTTCTTCTACATGGTATTTTACATGGTTGCGATAATTGTATAACTTTCTATGTATTAAACTTTCGAAAGTAGAGTCAGCTCTTATCACTACAGTATCTATATGTTTTTTTTGTTGGGCTTTAACAGAAATACTACAAAAAAGTAGAACTAAAAATACAAGTATTCGCATATGATTTTTTTTAAATAACTACAAAATATATGCCAAAGCTGATCAGTTCTATGTCTTCAAACATATAAAAGTACTTTTTGATTTCAAATATGCTGACTGATTTATTAAACATTACAAAGCTTTTAATTCTAACATGGCTTCTTTACAAGCAGGGTTTAATTTGATAGCTTGTTGGTAAGCCAGCTTTGCCTCAGCTTTCTTATTTAATTTTGATAATAAAAATCCCTTCAATGAGAAAATGGTATAATCAAATCATTCAGTAAGCAGGTATAAAAATTAAAAAAACTGTATTCTAAATTTCGTTCAGTAATTCTATCACAAATATTTTCACTCTCTCCTTCTAGGTACATTGGAAAATTGTTCAGTAATACATTTTGTTTTATTTGTTTGTTACTAGGAACAGATTTTATCGTTATATTTTCTAAAAGTAATTTGTATTACACTATCATATTCCCCATTGCAGCAAATATATCTATCAATAAGCTATTATCTTTTCTAGTGGAGTCAACAGCAATCATTTTATAATAACTCTGCAATGCTTCTTTGTAATCATGTAAATAGCCAGAAACGCGTATCTTATCATCATAAACGATCATTAGTCTATTATTGACAATGGCTTCATTTTCAAATCAAATTCTACAACATCATAAAAGTTAGTAGGGGGGGGCGCATGATTAATATGACTACTTTCAAAAAAAAATCCCGATTACCTAAGGCAACCGGGACATTTTTTAATCACTCAACTTATTTAAAGACGATTTATTTCAATATTAGTAGTCTTAAAAAGTTCCTTTAAACGTTCCACTTACTGTTAATGATGCAGCACTTGTATTGGTGACTTTTGCAGTATAAGTTCCTTCAATGCTGGTAGCAGTAAGGGTAGTAATGGTAATTGATCCAGCAGTTGAACCAGAAGCAGTACTAAAATAGTTATCTGTAGTTGCAGAACCTGCTACATAAGTAACACTTATTATGCTATTTGGTATTGCATTAAGTACAAGTGAATAAGTTCCAGCGGCTGTTATATTATTTGCTGCAATACTAAATTGTTTGCCAGATCCAACTATACCAATCATATTGATTGTAGAAACGCCATTGATGGTTTGTTTACTAAAAAGGGCATTTGTGCCATTTACACTAAACGTTATACCGCCAGTTCCAGTAAGTTCTCCTTGGCCAGATATGCCTGTGGTACCTGAATTACTATCTTTTGAACATCCTGCAAAACTGAATGCAGCTACCAATACTAATAAAAAGTATTTCTTAATTTGATTCATCATTTTAATTTTAATAAGCCGCGAAAGTAGGGGGGATTCTACAACAATAATCAACTAATAAATTAATAATTGATTAAATAATCAATAACGTTAATGGAATTGCTTTTATATTTCATTTCTCTCTTTTTAATTATTAATATTTATATTCACCAAAAACCTAAAAATGAAACAATTATTTTCTGCATTGGTATTGCTTTGTATTTCTCAGTTTTCAATTGCTCAAGATTTTTTAACCCCTATTGAAGCACTTTCTGGAAAGTCTATGTCTCAGGTAACTACTGTTGATGGTAAAAATATTTATGGAAGAATTACAAGTTTAGTATTTGAAGCTAGAGGATTAGGAAACTTTAAAATTAAAGATAGTGCAACAGAGGAAGTTGTAAAATTGACACCTGAAAATGTGAAAACATTACAAGTAAAAATGAACTTTGCTAACAGGATGGAGACAATTGAAAAGACCTCCATGTTGAAGTTATTGAAATCTAAAGGCAAAGAAGTGTCAGGTAGAGAGTTTATTACTTTTAATCAGGTAGCGTATCCAGAGAAAAAAGATAAGCTTTTGTTGTTGCAATTGTTGAATCCGGATTTTTGCAATAAAATTCAAGTGTATGAACATAAGGTTGGAACAAAATCTAATACCTCTATTTTCGGAGTAGAAACAGAATTAAATGAGTCTAAAAGTTATATTATAGTCATCCAAGGAGAAGCCTCATTTGTTGAAAAGAAAAACTATAAGAAAGATTATTTTGACAAAATTTTTGCAAGCTGCCCTGAGTTGATGGCCATGCCTGAGAACGACGTAAAATTCAGTGATTTTGCAAAACATGTAAGCATTTTCGACAAGTGTAAATAAAGATTTAATGTGATCAATTAAATAGGTTGATTCATGTTTTTTGTACTGACCATCCCCTCATTAATTTCTGTATTGTTATATTGCATAAATATTTTATCTTTTCACAACCTTATATCAGGCAAATATTATCTTTTGCCTTGTAGTGAAAAAATATAGATGCAATGCTTTTATTAGGGATTGATTTAGGAACCTCTTCAGTTAAAGTCTCTGTTGTTGATGCGCAATCGCAACGATTAATGGCCAAAGCCAATTTTCCAGAGGATGAAGCGGATATCATTGCTTTACATACAGGTTGGGCTGAACAGGATCCCAATCAATGGTGGGCTTATGTGCAAGAAGCCATTCTAAAATGTCATGCAACAAAATTGTATGACCCTAAAGATATTGTTTCCATTGGCATTGCTTATCAAATGCATGGCTTGGTTGTAACAGACGCCAAACAAACTGTATTGCGCAATGCCATTATTTGGTGTGATAGCCGCTCTGTAGAAATTGGCAATCAAGCTTTTGAGGATATTGGTGAAGCGCATTGTTTGGCTCATCTGCTCAATTCTCCGGGCAACTTTACGGCCAGTAAATTGGCATGGGTAAAAGCCAATGAACCTGCTATTTACGAGCAGATTGAAAAAGTATTATTGCCTGGGGATTTTATTGCAATGAAAATGACGGGTGAGTGCACGACCAGTATTTCGGCGCTTTCTGAAGGTGTCTTTTGGGATTTTCAACGCAATGAACTTTCAAAAGACATCGGGGCGTATTTTGGATTTGATGCATCCTTATTTCCAATTGTTCAACCAGTGTTTTCTATACACGGGTTATTGAACAATGCTGTTGCTAATACACTCCAACTCAAAGCAGGTATTCCAATTGCTTATAAAGCGGGTGATCAACCCAATAATGCTTTATCATTGAATGTACTAGAGCCTGGCGAAGTTGCTGCTACGGCTGGCACTTCTGGCGTGATTTATGGAGTGAGTGATCAATTGTGTTATGACAAAGCATCTAGAATCAACACATTTGCGCATGTGAACCATCAACAAGATGCCATAAGAACGGGTGTTTTGTTGTGCATCAATGGTACTGGTATTTTTAATCGTTGGATAAAACAGCTGACTGGCAATCAACATACATATGCTGAATTGAATGCGATGGCTGCAACCATTCCAGAAGGCAGTAACGGCTTAATGGCTTTGCCCTTTGGAAATGGAGCGGAGCGCATGCTAAATAATAAAATTGTTGGGGCACATTTTAGTCAAGTCAATTTGAATTTGCATTCAACTGCACATATGGTGCGTGCTGTTCAAGAAGGTATTGCTTTTTCAATGCGGTATGGACTTGACATCATGCGTGAAAATGGTATGTACCCTTCAGTTGTTCGTGCTGGCAAAGCCAATTTGTTTTTGAGTGAGGTTTTTACTGCAGCATTTGCTTCAGTCAATCAAGTTGCGGTTGAGTTCTATGATTCCGATGGCAGTTACGGCGCTGCAATTGGCGCTGGTATTGGATCGGGTATTTATCAACATGCAAAAGAAGCATTCCAGCAAATTAAGCCGGTATCAATTGTTGAACCAGCACCAATCAACCTATATCAAAATTTGTATGCCGATTGGGTTGGTTTATTGGAAAATCAGTTATACTTTTCAAATCACAAATAAATTATTCATCAAACCTAATCATCATTCAAGATTATGAGCTACGTAACAGGCCCCACTGAATTTTTTAAAGGTATCGGCAAGATTGCTTTTGAAGGATTGGCATCAGACAATCCGCTTGCATTTAGATGGTATGATGAACAGAAAATTGTGGCGGGAAAGCCAATGAAAGACTGGTTAAGGTTTGCCTGTGCGTATTGGCATAGCTTCTGTGGGAGCGGTGCAGATCCCTTTGGTGCCCCTACGCATCTTTTCCCATGGGATACTAAAGCTGATCCTATTGAGCGAGCGAAGGATAAAGCCCATGCAGCTTTTGAATTTATGACCAAGCTCGGATTGCCCTATTATTGTTTTCATGATGTGGACGTTGTTGATTATACCAATGATATTCTAGATAACGAAAGTCGCCTACAAACCATGACGGCTTTTTTAGCTGAGAAACAAAAAGCATCTGGCGTAAAACTATTATGGGGTACAGCCAATTTATTTTCTAATCCGCGCTATATGAATGGGGCAGCTACCAATCCTGATTTTCATGTGTTGGCGCATGGTGCTGCACAAGTTAAAGCGGCCTTGGATGCTACCATTGCTTTAGGTGGTGAAAACTATGTTTTCTGGGGAGGACGTGAAGGCTATATGAGTCTGCTCAATACCAATATGAAGCGTGAAAAAGCGCACTTAGCTAAGTTCTTACAAACAGCAAGAGACTATGCAAGACAAAATGGGTTTAAAGGGACTTTTTTGATTGAACCCAAGCCTTGTGAGCCAAGCAAACACCAATATGATTATGACTGTGAAACGGTGATTGGCTTTTTACGTGAGTTTGATTTGTTAGCAGATTTTAAACTCAATATTGAAGTGAATCATGCAACGCTTGCTGGGCATACATTTCAACACGAATTGCAAACTGCTGCAGATACTGGCATGTTAGGTTCAATAGATGCCAACCGAGGCGATTATCAAAATGGATGGGACACAGATCAATTCCCCAATAATATCAATGAATTAACGGAAGCCATGATGATTATTATTGAAGCCGGTGGTTTTGCTGGGGGTGGTATCAACTTTGATGCTAAGATTCGTCGCAACAGCACAGATTTAGCTGATTTATTTTATGCCCATATTGGGGGCATTGATTGTTTTGCTAGAGCATTAATTACTGCTGATGCTGTTTTGCAACAATCCAATTATAAAGCCTTGTTGACGAATCGATATGCAAGTTTTGATACAGGCAAAGGGAAGGCTTTTGAAGAAGGTCAATTGTCTTTGGAAGATTTAAGACAGTATGCCATTGAACAAGGTGAGCCTGCTATGATTAGTGGGAAGCAGGAGTATATTGAGAATATTATTAATCGTTTTATCTGATGCAATTGAAATAAAATCATGTCTGTATTTCTAAATAATTTTTTTGTCAGTACTTTTCAAACATTACCCACTGTTATTGTTCGTTCCCCTGGTCGGGTAAATATTATTGGTGAACATACAGATTACAACAAAGGCTTTGTGTTGCCAGCTGCTATTGATAAAGCCGCATATATTGCCATTGCTTTAAGAGATGATCAGGAGATTCATTTACACGCCGTTGATTTAGGTGAGCAATTGAACACCACCATCACCGATGTGAATCCATTGGCTGATGGACATTGGGCCAATTTTATTTTAGGCAGTGCGGCTCAAATGATTCAGAAGGGATTATTGACCAAGGGATTTAACGCTGTATTATCCAGCGATGTTCCAATAGGCGCGGGACTCTCTTCATCGGCAGCAATTGAATGTGCCACTGTTTTTGCACTCAATCATCTTTTGCAAACCCAATTGGCTCCGCTTGAAATGGTGCTGATGGCGCAAAAAGCTGAGCACGATTATGCGGGGGTAATGTGCGGTATTATGGATCAATTTGCATCCATGATGGGTAAGGCGAATCATGTAATTAAACTAGACTGTCAAAGTCTGCAATATGAGTATGTACCCATTCATTTAGTTGGGTACAAAATTGTTTTATTCAATACCAATGTAAAGCATTCATTGGC
>JAIXYL010000161.1 GCA_027490265.1 Sediminibacterium sp. | reverse complement strand
TTTGAAAAAGATTATCAAATTTGGTGGTACAATATTGCTACTAAAAGCGCTAGCCCACTCAATATACAGTTATACCGCAATCAAATATTGCCACTACAAAAAGAATACGATGTCCGCGGAAAAATTTCTGCCATGGATATTTCACCGGACGGAAAAAAATTAGCGTTTATTTCTAGAGGCGAATTATTTGTGAGTGATGTAGAAGGGAAATTTATTAAGCAAATCAATAAGGGGAATACTGAACGCGCAAAAGAAGTTAAATGGTTGGCCGACAATCAAACGCTCTTGTTTAATGAAACGGTTAATGGTTATTTGAATATTTTTTCTGTAGCCGCAGATGGGTATGCTTTACCCAAACAACTGACTAACCAGACTAAAGACAATCGATCCTTGGTGTTGAATAAGGCAAAATCTAAAATGGTGTATTTAAGTGGAAGGGATGAAGTGGTTTTGATGGATACCAAAACATTTGAGATCAACACTTTGGTTAAAGATGAAATTTGGGCCATGCAAAATTCTAGTCCAGGATTTTCGCCTAATGATGAATACGTGGTGTTTACGGTGATCAGACATTTTGAGCAGGACATTATGATTCATCATATTAAGCAACATAAAACCTACAATTTAACCAATACGGGCATCTCTGAAGCCGATCCCATTTGGTCGCCCGATGGCAAGTATATTTATTTCATTAGCAACAGAACCAAGCCTTCTTATCCTTTCGGAATGAGTGAACCCAGAATCTTCAGAATGGCTTTGGAAAAACTAGATGAGCCTTATCGATCAGACAAATTCAATGAATTGTTCAAAGTTGAGAAAAAAGATACCAGCAAAGCAAATATTGCCAACAATACCATTACCATTGATTTTAATGGATTGATGGAGCGACTAGAGCAAGTTGGTCCAAGATTTGGCTCACAGTATATCGTCAATGTGTTCAAAAAAGGCGATAAAACAACGGTGTTATACATCAGCGATCATGCTGAAGGCAGAACTGCGCTCTGGAAAACAGTGTTAGATCCATTTGAACCCACCAAAACCGAACGCATTAACGGCATTGACGCGAATAGCATTGATTTTGCCGAATCAACTGATAAACAATTTTTATTGAGCGGGGGTAATATTTATAAGTTAAGCCTTGATGCCAATAAGGCGGATCAAGTGACTATTGCACAAACATTCCAAAGAAATTTAGCCAATGAATTCAAACAAATTTTTCAAGAAACCTGGGCTCAGGTAGAACAAAATTTTTATGATGAAAAGTTTCATGGTGTGAATTGGGTGGCCATGAAAAAGAAATATGAAGCCTTTCTTCCAGCGATTAATACAAGGGCCGATTTGCGGGTTTTATTGAATGATTTATTGGGTGAATTAAATTCATCGCATCAAGGTTTTTCTTCTGCTGGTGAAGAGGAAACCATTCGATTGGTGAATCGTACAATGGAAACAGGGATTCTCTTTGAGAATGATCAACCCTTAACCGTAAAAGCCATTGTAGCCAATTCTGCTGCGGATAAAATGGGTATTCAAATTAATCCTGGTGATGTACTGGTAAAAGTCAATAATGAAGTAGTTGATCCAACTAAGGATCGCAACAGTTATTTCAGTAAACCCAGCTTTGATAGAGAATTGCAATTGGTGTTCAATCGTAAAGGGCAGTTATATACAGTGAATATTCATCCACAAAGAACCATTGCCCCCAATCTTTATGGCGAGTGGATCAAGCAAAATCAGCAAACAGTAGACGCCAAAACCAAACAACGGGTCGCTTACCATCATATGAAAGACATGGGGCTTGGTGAGCTTGAGCAGTTTTTAATTGATATGACCCAAGACCTTTATCAAAAAGATGCCTTGATACTTGATTTGCGTTACAATACAGGCGGAAATGTGCACGATGAAGTTTTAAAATTTTTGAGCCAAAAAACCTATTTGCGTTGGAAATACCGTGAAGGACAATTAACGCCACAATCCAATTTTGGGCCTTCTGATAAACCCATCGTGTTATTAATTAATGAGCAGTCCTTGAGTGACGCAGAGATGACGGCGGCTGGCTTTAAAGCTTTGAAGTTGGGTAAAATTATTGGGATGCCAACGTATCGTTGGATCATATTTACCAGTGGTGCAGGCTTGGTTGATGGCTCCTTTGTAAGATTGCCAAGTTGGGGCTGTTACAGTATGGATGGGAACGATTTGGAATTTACCGGTGTAGCACCTGATATACTGGTGCCGCTTAATTTTCAAGATAAAATCAATAAAAGAGACCCACAATTAGACAAAGCCATTGAAGAAGTTTTAAAACAGTTGAAATAAATTATATTGTCGTATGTATTTTGATTTCAACTGGCGCAGCAGTCTTTTGCTCATTTTCTTTTTTCATGGATTGGTATACGCTTTTTTGTTATTTAGAAAAGCGTATCAAAAAGAACGGACTTCCGATAATTGGCTGGGGTTCTTTTTGATCATGAGCATTCTTTACATCTGCCCGTGGATGTTGGGGTTTGCAGGTTGGTATTGGGGAACCGAATGTTTAGA
>JAIXYL010000017.1 GCA_027490265.1 Sediminibacterium sp. | reverse complement strand
CCATTATGGTGGTGCACTTGTATGGAAAGTGTTGTGAAATGGATCCCATCTTAGAGATTGCAGACAAACAAGGCTTGCATATCATTGAAGATTGTGCACAGTCTCATGGGGCAACTTATAAAGGAAGAATGGCTGGCACCTTTGGCATTATGAGCGGATTCAGCTTTTATCCAAGCAAAAGCTTAGGTGCATTGGGAGATGCTGGTGCGGTTGTAACCAATGATCCTGATTTATGTGAAGAATTGAAAATGATTCGGAATTATGGATCGCATGGCAAATATTACAATGAAGTGGTTGGCTACAATAGTCGATTAGATGAGATTCAAGCATTGTTTTTGAGCATAAAACTGCCTTATTTAGACAAGATTAATGAGCATAAGCGGAAGTTGGCAGCCATGTATTTAGAGCAACTAAAAGAAGATTTCGTTCTGCCAGTTGTTCACCCAGATTATTTTGACGTATATCATATTTTTAATATAAGACACCCCAAGCGTGCTGCATTAAAGGAGTATTTAGCAAAACTGGGTATTGGAACCGAAATTCATTATCCGGTAGCGCCTAATAAGCAAAAAGCCATGAAGGCCCTTTTGGGTAAACAATCATTCCCCATCGCTGAAACCATTCATGAGACTACATTAAGCCTACCTTGTTCATCTTGTCATTCAGAAGCCGATATACAGTTGGTCATTGATGCATTAAATGCATTTTAGTTTGGCTGAATCAATTTTTTAATTACCTTTGCCACCCCAAAAGTTCTTTTTCGAAAGAGCGATTGAATTTGGGAGTCCGAGTAAAATCGAGACGCTATCACCAATTAAATCAAATAAAATGGCAAAAGAAATCTCTGGCTTTGTGAAGCTGCAGGTGAAAGGTGGTCAAGCCAATCCTGCGCCTCCAGTAGGCCCCGCACTCGGTTCTAAGGGTGTGAACATTATGGAGTTCTGTAAGCAATTCAATGCTAGAACTCAAGACAAAATGGGAAAAGTTGTTCCTGTTTTAATCACCGTTTACTCTGACAAATCTTTCGATTTCGTTATCAAAACTGCTCCTGCAGCGGTTCAATTAATGGAAGCAGCAAAGATCCAGAAAGGTTCTAAGGAAAGCAATCGTCAAAAAGTAGGTAAAGTAACTTGGGAACAAGTTGAAGTTATTGCTAAAGACAAAATGTCTGACCTTAACGCATTTACATTGAATAGCGCTATGAGCATGGTTGCCGGTACTGCACGCAGTATGGGTATCACTGTTGATGGTAAAGCTCCATGGGAAAACTAATTTATTCACCTACTTAACTATTTAACATGTCAATTACTAAAAAAAGAAAAGTAGCGAACACGAAGGTGGATAAATCAAAAGTTTATTCTCTTAAAGAAGCTGCTTCACTCGTAAAAGAAATTAACTGCACTAAGTTTGACAGTTCAGTTGACTTACATATCCGCTTAGGCGTTGATCCTAAGAAAGCCGACCAACAAGTTCGTGGTACTGTATCATTACCGCACGGTACTGGTAAAACCAAGAAGGTATTGGTGTTGTGTACGCCTGATAAAGAAGCGGCTGCTAATGAAGCAGGTGCAGATTATGTTGGTTTAGATGAGTTCATTGCTAAAATTGAAAGCGGATGGGTAGATATTGATGTCATCATTGCTACACCTGCTGTAATGCCTAAAATTGGTAAATTAGGTAAAGTATTAGGACCTCGTAACTTAATGCCAAACCCTAAAACCGGAACAGTTACCAATGATGTTGCTGCTGCAGTAAATGAGGTAAAAGGTGGTAAAATTGCATTCAAAGTAGATAAAACTGGTATTGTTCACGCCTCAATTGGTCGTATTTCTTTCTCTCCTGAGAAATTAACTGAGAACAGTACTGAACTAATCAATGCAATCATCAAGTTAAAGCCTTCTTCTGCTAAAGGTACTTACCTTAAAGCAGCTAGCATGGCCAGCACGATGAGCCCCGGTATTGCTTTAGACACCAAATCATTAATGAACTAATCCTGGCGATCCTACCACGTGGGAAATGACCCGGGTTTTAAAAAAAATTAGTTATGAACAAAAATCAAAAAAACGAAGTAATTGAAGTACTGAAGGAGAAATTCGCTCAGTACAACAACTTCTATATCACCGATACTGAATCATTGACTGTTGAACAAGTATCTAACTTAAGAAGAACTTGTTTCGACAAGAATGTTGAAATGAAAGTGGCAAAAAACACCCTTATCCGTAAAGCATTAGAATCTTTAGATGCGGAAAAATATGCAGGTGTTTTTGATTCTTTACACAATGTAACTGCATTGATGTTTTCTGAGAATCCAAAGGAGCCAGCTTTAATTATCAGTTCTTTCCGCAAGAAAAGCAATGGAGAGAAGCCTGTATTGAAAGCAGCTTTTATCAACGGAGATATTTACAGTGGCGACAATAACTTAAAAGCACTTACTCAAATCAAAACTAAGAATGAGTTGATTGGTGAAGTAATTGGCTTGTTACAATCTCCTGCCAAGCGTGTATTGGCTGGATTATTGCACCACCACGAGAAGCAAGCTGAAGCTGCTGCTCAATAATCTATGTTTTATCCCAACGCCACTGAGGTAAAAATGTGGCAAATTTTATAACCATCCGCTGGAGCAATTGCTTTGAAAGCGGTTTAAAAAGTAAAAAAATGGCAGACGTAAAAGCATTAGCCGAACAATTAGTAGGCTTAACAGTAAAAGAAGTACAAGAATTAGCTGATGTATTAAAAGCTGATTACGGTATTGAACCAGCTGCTGCTGCAGTAGTGGTTTCTGCAGGTGACGGCGGTGGCGCTGCAGCTGTAGAAGAGAAAACATCTTTTGATGTAATCTTAGTTTCTGGCGGTGCTAGCAAACTTGGTGTTGTGAAAATCGTTAAAGAATTGACTGGCTTAGGCTTGAAAGAAGCAAAAGACCTAGTTGACGGTGCTCCAAAGCCAGTTAAAGAAGGCGTTTCTAAGGCTGAAGCAGACGATTTAGCTGCTAAGTTGAAAGAAGCTGGTGCTGAAGTAGAAATCAAGTAATCAACTTCTACCATAGTTTAAAGACCTTCTCCCCAGTAAAATGGGCGAGAAGGTTTTTATTTTTAGTTAATTTATCCCCAAATGGCAGTTTGGCGTAAAATTTGTTTTTGCGTTTCTATTACATTCATTAACTTTGCCATCCTTAATTTTGGGCAATTTAGCGGGTGGACATTTTTATCATTGCGTTTGAATGATGAATGAGCCGATTGTACGTTAAGAGGATGGAACCATTCTCCCCAATATTTTATCGTATCAAAACCGGTTTTACATAAATATGTCTACTACAACATTGAACAACAGGGTCGGCTTCGGTAAAACTAAACATTTGGCTGATGCCCCTGACCTACTCGACATCCAGTTAGAATCTTTTAAAGAGTTTTTTCAGTTAGAGACTACACCCGACAAACGTAATGTTGAAGGGCTGTTCCGTGTGTTTAAGGAAAACTTTCCGATTACAGACACGCGTAACATCTTTGTGCTGGAATTCCTGGATTATTTTATTGATCCGCCTCGTTACACTATTGAAGAGTGTATGGAGCGTGGGTTAACTTATGCCGTGCCCTTAAAAGCTAAATTGCGTTTAAGTTGTAACGATGAAGAACACGTGGATTTCCAAACCATTGTACAGGATGTATTCTTAGGAAATATCCCTTACATGACACCTCGTGGTACTTTTGTAATTAACGGTGCAGAACGTGTGGTCGTTTCTCAGCTACATCGTTCTCCAGGCGTGTTCTTTGGACAGTCTGTTCACCCTAACGGTACGAAGATTTACTCTGCCCGTGTAATTCCTTTCAAGGGTGCATGGATGGAGTTCGCAACCGATATCAACAACGTCATGTATGCGTACATTGACCGTAAGAAGAAATTCCCGGTTACTACTTTGTTGCGTTCTATTGGCTTTGAAACCGATAAAGACATTCTAGAATTATTCGGAATGGCTGATGAAGTTAAAGCGGATAAAAAATCATTGGCTAACCAGGTGGGTAAGAAATTAGCTGCACGTGTTCTAAGAACATGGGTAGAAGATTTCGTAGATGAAGATACTGGTGAGGTAGTGAGTATTGAGCGTAACGAAATCGTTATGGAACGTGATACTGTATTGGATGAAGAAGCCATTGCGACCATTATTGAAATGGAAGTGAAGAGTGTATTCATTCAAAAAGAAGACGTTGGTGGCGATTACGCAATCATCTACAATACCTTAAATAAAGATACTTCCAACAGTGAATTAGAAGCGGTTCAGCATATCTATCGCCAATTGCGTGGTGCTGATGCCCCTGATAATGAAACTGCACGTGGTATTATTGATAAATTATTCTTTAGCGATAAGCGTTATGATTTAGGAGAAGTTGGTCGTTACAAAATCAACAGAAAACTAGGTCTAGAATACCCATTAACCAAAAAGGTATTAACCAAGCAGGATATCATTGAAATCATCAAATACTTGGTGCGTTTGACCAATGCGAAAGCAGAAATTGATGATATTGATCACTTGAGCAATCGTCGTGTTCGTACAGTAGGCGAGCAATTGTATGCTCAATTTGGTGTTGGTTTAGCCAGAATGGCTCGTACCATTCGTGAGCGTATGAACGTTCGTGACAATGAGGTATTTACCCCAGTTGATTTGATTAACGCCAGAACCTTAAGTTCTGTAATCAACTCTTTCTTTGGTACTTCTCAATTGTCTCAGTTCTTAGACCAAACCAATCCACTGAGTGAGATCACGCATAAGCGTCGTATCTCCGCACTAGGACCAGGCGGTTTGAGTAGAGAGCGTGCCGGATTTGAAGTTCGTGACGTACACTATTCTCACTACGGTCGTTTGTGTACTATTGAAACACCTGAAGGTCCAAACATTGGATTGATTTCTACTTTGTGTGTGCATGCTGCTATCAACGATATGGGCTTTATAGAAACCCCTTATCGCAAAGTTGAAAGCGGTAAAGTAAACATGAAGGAGTTGACTTTCTTGAGTGCCGAAGAAGAAGATTCTGCTAAGATTGCACAAAGCAATGCGCCTTTGAATGAAAAAGGTGAGTTTGCAGAAGAAAAAGTGGTATCTCGTCAAACTGGTGATTTCCCAATTCTTGATAAAGAAGAAGTAGAATATATGGACGTTGCACCTAACCAAATTGTTGGTTTGAGTGCTTCATTGATTCCATTCTTAGAACATGATGATGCCAACCGTGCTTTGATGGGATCAAACATGCAACGTCAAGCTGTGCCTTTGATTGTTCCTGAAGTACCAATTGTTGGTACTGGTTTGGAAGGCAAAGCGGCCCGCGATGCACGTATCCAAATTCATGCAGAAGGAAATGGTATTGTTGAGTTCGTTGATGCGAATGAAATTCATGTTCGTTATGATAGAAACGATTTAGATCGTTTGGTAAGCTTTAACGACGACTTACAAGTTTACAAGCTGACTAAATTCATCAAAACCAACCAAGCAACTTGTATCAACCTTAACCCTGCGGTTAAGAAAGGCCAAGCTGTTAAAAAGGGCGACTTCTTAACTGAAGGGTATGCAACTAAAGATGGTGAATTGGCATTAGGCCGTAACCTACAAGTAGCATTCATGCCATGGAAAGGTTACAACTTTGAGGATGCGATTGTAATCAGTGAAAAAGTTGTAAGAGAAGACTTATTTACTTCTGTACATATTGATGAGTATGAATTGGAAGTTCGTGATACCAAATTAGGTGAAGAAGAATTAACACCAGATATTCCGAACGTTTCTGAAGAAGCTACTAAAGATTTAGATGAGAATGGTATTATCCGTATAGGTGCTACCATCAAAGAGGGTGATATATTAATTGGAAAGATTACGCCAAAAGGCGAGTCTGATCCAACCCCTGAAGAAAAATTATTGCGTGCCATCTTTGGTGACAAAGCAGGTGATGCAAAAGATGCTTCTTTAAAAGCGCCAAACGGAACAGAAGGTGTAGTAATTGATAAGAAATTATTCCAGCGTGCTAAGAAAGATAAGAACGGAAAGATTCGTGAAAAAGCATTGCTAGAAAAAGTAGAAAAAGTACATCAGCAGAATGTTGAAGCCATTAAAGAATTGTTGTTAGATAAGTTACAAACCTTATTGAAAGACAAAGCTTCTACTGGTGTTAGCAACAACTTTGGTGAAATGTTGATTGGTAAAGGCGCTAAGTTTAATCAAAAGAACTTGAGCACCATCGATTACCAAAACGTGAATCCTTTGGGTTGGACTGGTGATGCAAAAACAGATGACCAAATCAACACCTTATTACACAACTACAGCATTAAGTTTAACGAAGAGTTGGGAAGATACAAGCGCGAGAAATTCAATATCTCTATTGGAGATGAATTACCTGCTGGTGTATTGAAACTAGCTAAGGTTTACTTGGCAGTTAAACGTAAGTTGAAAGTGGGTGATAAGATGGCGGGACGTCACGGTAACAAAGGTATTGTTGCCAAGATTGTACGTGCAGAAGACATGCCATTCATGGAAGATGGCACACCGGTTGATATTGTGTTGAATCCATTAGGGGTACCTTCTCGTATGAACCTCGGTCAAATCTATGAAACCATTCTTGGATGGACTGGGAAGCGTTTGGGTGTGCGTTTTGCAACCCCAATTTTTGACGGTGCTTCTACTGATCAAATTGAACAATATTGTAAAGATGCAGGCATTCCAAGAAACGGTCATACCTATTTGTATGATGGTGAAACTGGTGAACGCTTCCACCAAAAAGCAACTGTAGGGGTAATCTATATGATTAAGCTACACCATATGGTGGATGATAAAATGCATGCGCGTTCAATTGGACCATACAGCTTAATTACACAACAACCGTTGGGTGGTAAAGCACAATTTGGTGGTCAGCGTTTTGGTGAGATGGAGGTTTGGGCATTGGAAGCATATGGTGCCGCAAATATTCTGCAAGAATTATTGACCTTGAAGTCTGATGATATCATTGGACGTGCGAAGACCTATGAGGCCATCGTTAAAGGGGAAAATATTCCTAGAGCAGGTGTTCCTGAATCATTCAACGTATTGGTGCACGAATTGAGAGGTCTTGGTTTAGATCTTAAGTTCGATTAACAAAACAAATTCAAATTCTCAACCGCGATATGGCAATCAAAAGAGAAAACAAACAGCGTCCAACTTTTTCACAGATCACCATTAGTTTGGCATCCCCAGACAGCATTCTGGAAAGAAGCTTTGGCGAAGTATTAAAACCTGAAACCATCAACTATCGTACATATAAGCCTGAACGTGATGGCTTATTCTGCGAAAGAATTTTCGGACCAGTAAAGGATTATGAATGTGCTTGTGGAAAGTATAAGCGTATCCGTTACAAGGGCATCGTATGTGATCGTTGTGGTGTTGAAGTAACAGAAAAGAAAGTGCGTCGTGAACGCATGGGTCATATTAAATTAGTGGTTCCTGTAGTACATATTTGGTACTTCAAAAGCTTGCCCAATAAAATTGGGTATTTGCTTGGAATGAGTTCTAAGAAATTAGAAACCATTATCTACTACGAACGCTATGTAGTGATTCAAGGCGGTATCAAGGAAAACCTTAACATGGGCGATTTGCTTACTGAAGAGGAATACCTAGACCTTATTGATGGCTTACCTAAAGACAACCAATACTTGCCTGATGAAGATCCACAAAAATTCATTGCTAAAATGGGAGCTGAAGCAGTTCATGCCCTATTAGAAAGAATTGATTTGGATGAACTCAGCTTCTCTTTACGTAATGCTGCTGCTACTGAAACTTCTCAACAACGTAAGGCTGACGCATTAAAGCGTTTGAGCGTTGTTGAATCGTTCCGTGATGCAAGCTCTAGAATTACCAACCGCCCTGAGTGGATGGTAATGCAGTATATTCCTGTTATTCCACCAGAATTACGTCCATTGGTTCCATTGGATGGTGGCCGTTTTGCTTCATCAGATTTGAATGATTTATATCGTCGTGTAATCATTCGTAATAATCGTTTGAAACGCTTGTTAGAAATTAAAGCGCCTGAAGTGATTTTGCGTAATGAAAAAAGAATGTTGCAAGAAGCTATCGATTCTTTATTCGACAACTCACGTAAATCTAATGCTGTTAAAGCTGAAGGTGGTCGTGCGTTGAAATCATTGTCTGATGTTCTGAAAGGTAAACAAGGTCGTTTCCGTCAGAACTTATTGGGTAAGCGTGTTGACTATTCTGGTCGTTCTGTAATTGTGGTAGGACCTGAATTGAAAATACATGAGTGTGGTTTACCTAAGGATATGGCTGCAGAATTGTTTAAGCCATTTGTTATTCGAAAATTAATTGAAAGAGGTATCGTTAAAACTGTAAAGTCTGCTAAGAAATTAGTGGATCGTAAAGAAGCAGTTATTTGGGATATTTTGGAAAATATTTTAAAGGGTCATCCGGTAATGTTAAACCGTGCCCCTACACTTCACCGTCTGTCTATTCAGGCATTCCAGCCAAAATTAGTAGAAGGTAAAGCCATTCAACTTCACCCATTGGTAACTTCATCTTTCAACGCTGACTTTGATGGTGACCAAATGGCCGTGCACGTTCCATTAAGCAATGCTGCTATTTTGGAAGCACAGTTGTTGATGTTGTCTTCTCACAATATTTTGAACCCTCAAAATGGTACACCTATCACATTGCCTTCTCAGGACATGGTGCTTGGTTTGTACTATATCACAAAGGGCAGAAAGTCTACTGAAACTGAAACCATCAAAGGACAGGGCATGGCTTTCTACAGTATGGACGAAGTGATCATTGCTTACAATGAAGGAAGAGTTGATTTACACGCGAATATTAAAGTGAAAACCAATGTTCGTGAAAAAGGTGTATTGGTTAAGAAATTGATTGATACCACTGTAGGTCGTGTGTTGTTTAACCAACACGTTCCTCAAGAAGTAGGTTTTGTAAATGCCTTATTGACTAAGAAAAGTTTAAGAGAAATCATTGGTGATATCATTAAAATCACTGATGTGCCTAAAACTGCTAAGTTCTTAGATGATATTAAAACACTCGGATTCCGTATGGCATTCCGCGGTGGATTAAGCTTTAGCGTGAACGACTTAATTGTTCCTGAAATCAGAAACGAATTATTAGAGAGCGCAAAAACAGAAGTAGAAGAAGTTTGGGAAAGCTACAATATGGGTTTAATTACCAATAATGAGCGTTATAACCAAGTAATTGATATCTGGGGTAGAGTGGATATGAAGATCACCGAGTCTTTAATCCGTGAAATGACCATTGATAACCAAGGTTTCAACTCTGTATTCATGATGTTGGATTCTGGAGCTCGTGGTAGTAAAACACAGGTTAAGCAGTTGGTAGGTATTCGTGGTTTGATGGCTAAACCTCGTAAGAGTGGTAGCTCTGGTTCTGAAGTAATTGAGAATCCAATCTTGTCTAACTTTAAAGGTGGATTGAACGTATTGGATTACTTTATTTCTACACACGGTGCGCGTAAAGGTCTTGCGGATACGGCGCTTAAAACAGCGGATGCGGGTTATTTAACGCGTCGTTTGGTGGACGTATCTCAGGATGTGGTGATTTCAGAAGAGGATTGTGGTACACTTCGTGGTATTGCAACCAGTGCTTTGAAAGACAATGAAGATGTGATTGAACCATTAGCAGATAGAATTGAAGGTCGTACATCTTTACACAACGTGTACCATCCTGTTACAGAAGAACTCATCATTTTAGCAGGGGAAGAAATTTCATCAGATGTTGCTAAATACATTGAAGAAGTAGGTATTGAAACGGTTGAAATTCGTTCGGTATTAACCTGCGAAAGCAAACGTGGTGTTTGTGTGAAATGTTATGGTAAAAACCTAGCAACTGGTTATCTAGCACAGCGTGGTGATGCAGTTGGTATTATTGCTGCACAATCCATCGGTGAACCTGGTACTCAGTTAACCTTGCGTACCTTCCACGTGGGTGGGGTTGCAGGTTCTGCATCTATTGAATCTACTTTACAAGCTAAGTTTGATGGTACCATTCAGTTTGACGGTTTAAGAACCGTTGATACAGTGAGCAATGATGGTACAAAAACAAAGATTGTTATTGGTCGTACAGGTGAGGTAAGAATCATGGACGTGAAGAACGACCGTTTGATGATTACCAACAACGTACCTTATGGTGCTACTTTAAATATTAAAGATGGTACTCAAGTTAAGAAGGGCGATGTAATTTGTACTTGGGATCCATTCAACAACGTCATTGTTGCTGAAACCAATGGTACAATTAAGTTTGAAAACATCTTAGATGGTATCACATACCGTGATGAGTCTGATGAACAAACTGGTCACCGCGAGAAAGTGGTTATTGAAACCAAAGATAAAACCAAGATTCCAACCATTATCGTAGAAGGCAAAGACATTAAGCAATACAACTTACCAGTTGGTTCGCATATTGGTGTAGAAGAGGGAGATGAAGTAAAAGCAGGACAGGTATTGGTGAAGATTCCACGTATCCTTGGAAAACTAAGAGATATCACTGGAGGTCTTCCTCGTGTAACTGAATTGTTTGAAGCACGTAATCCAGGAAACCCAGCAATTGTTTGTGAAATTGACGGTGTTGTATCATTTGGTAATGTTAAGCGTGGTAATCGTGAGATCATTGTTGAATCTCGTGATGGCATGGTGAAGAAATACTTGGTGCCTTTGACTCGTCAAATTTTGGTACAAGATGGAGACTTTGTAAAAGCAGGTACACCAATGTCTGACGGACAAACTGCGCCTGCCGATATCTTGGCCATCAAAGGACCTTTTGCTGTACAAGAGTATGTGGTAAATGAAATTCAAGAAGTATACCGTTTACAAGGGGTAAAAATCAATGACAAGCACGTTGAAGTAATTGTGCGTCAAATGATGAAGAAAGTTGAAATTGTAGACGCTGGTGATACCAAATTCTTAGAGGAGGATTTAGAAGATCGCTTCGACTTTATTGAAGAGAACGATAGAATCTATGATAAGAAAGTGGTAACCAATGCTGGTGAAAGTGCTAAAATGAAAGCTGGTCAAATCATCACTTTACGTGAATTAAGAGAAGAAAACTCTATTTTGCGCAGAGCTGATAAGCAACTGGTTGAAGTAAGAGACGCTAAACCTGCTACGGCAAGACCTGTATTATTGGGTATTACCAAAGCATCATTGGGTGTGCAAAGCTGGATTTCTGCTGCGTCATTCCAAGAAACCACTAAAGTATTGAGTCAGGCTGCCATCCAAGGTAAAACTGATGCAATGCTGGGATTGAAGGAAAACGTTATCACTGGTCATTTGATTCCTGCAGGTTCTGGACAGAAAGAGTTCGAGAACATGATTGTAGGTAGCAAAGAAGAATACGAGGTATTGGCTACAACCAGAGAAGCGATGAGCTTTGATGATGAAGAGTAATCCTTAATTGACAATAGCATTTAAAGTAGGAAGCGCAAGCTTCCTACTTTTTTACTAAATACCCCTTTGTAATTAAAACCGACTTATTTAAGAAAAACTTTACTCAAATGAAAAATTTTATAACTGGATTAAGCCTTGCAACTGCTATTGGTGTTGCTGTTTTATTTTACTTGCATTTTTCAGGCAGCAAAGCTCCTGCTACTGCATCAGGTAGCACTGTAAGTGCAGCTGCTGGTGGATTTAGAATTGCTTATTTTGAATCTGATTCTATTCAAAACAATTTTGAATACTTCAAAGAAGTTCGCGCTGCGCTTCAGGTAAAAGATCAGGCCAATGCAAAGCAATTAAACGAGTTGAAAAATGTATTTACCAACAAGTATCAAGAGTTGCAGCGGGTTGGTCAAAACCTGTCTCAAGCAGAATTGGCGAGCAAACAACAAGAATTGGTACAAATGGAGCGCACGTATCAAGGGAAAGAGCAAATGATGGCGCAAGAAATGCAAGATGAAAGTTTCAAAAAATTACAAGACGTCAAGAAGAAAATTGAAGATTTTCTTAAAGAGTACAATAAAGACAAGGGCTATGCCTATATTTTTTCTAGTGCACCAGAGTTCATGTACCTTAAAGACAGTGCCTTTAATATTACTGATGACTTAGTGAAAGGCCTCAATAAGTTGTATCCTAAGAAGCCATAAAGGTTCAAGCATATTTATTATCTTCATTCCCGCCTCCTTAAAAAAAGGGGCGGGATTTTTTATGGCAGACAATACACTTTCATTTAAACCAACATTAGGATTACTAGATGCTACCATGATTGTAGCTGGTAGTATGATTGGCTCTGGAATTTTTATTGTAAGTGCTGATATTACCCGAAATGTTGGTAGTGCAGGCTGGTTAATTGTCGTTTGGTTGTTAACCGGATTTATGACTTTGACCGCTGCATTGAGTTATGGTGAGTTGAGTGCCATGTTTCCTAAGGCTGGTGGTCAGTATGTGTATTTGAAAGAATCGTACAATAAACTGACTGGCTTTTTATATGGCTGGAGTTTTTTCTCCGTGATTCAAACAGGTACCATTGCAGCAGTTGGTGTTGCTTTTTGCAAGTTTGCAGCTTATTTTTTTCCAGTGTTAGAAATGAATGAAGCAGATGTCCTTTTTTTATTGGGGCCTTTTAAAATTTATCCTGCACAATTCGTGTCTATTTTCATTATTATTTTACTCACTTATATCAATACCAAAGGTGTTCAAGGCGGTAAAATGATTCAAACCATATTTACGGTTACAAAGTTGTTATCATTGTTTGGATTAATTGTATTTGGTTTTATGCTAGGGGCCAATGCTGAGGTTTGGAATGCCAATTGGACCGATGCGTGGTCTATGAAATCAATGTCTAAGGGATCCGGAGAATTGTCGGCGAATATCATCATGCCTGTATTAGGTGCAGGTGCACTTGGTGCCATAGCTGCTTCCATGGTGGGCTCTATATTCAGCAGTGATGCTTGGAATAATGTTACGTTTATTGCAGGTGAAATTAAAAATCCACAAAAAAATATTGGGTTAAGTTTATTCTTAGGTACACTGATTGTTACGCTGATTTATGTGTCTGCCAACCTTATGTATTTGAGCGTATTGCCACTTGATCAAATTGCTTTTGCCGAATCAGATAGGGTTGCAGTTACTGCATCCAATATTATTTTTGGGGGTATTGGAACCTATATTATTGCTGCCATGATTATGGTGTCTACATTTGGTTGTAACAATGGTTTAATTCTTGCAGGCGCAAGAGTGTATTATACAATGGCTCAAGATGGTTTATTTTTTAAGAAAGCGGGAACCCTAAATAAGAACGCCGTGCCAGAATGGGCTTTATGGGCGCAATGCTTAGTAGCATCTTTATTGTGCTTAAGTGGTAGGTATGGCGATCTCTTAGATATGGTGTCCTTTATTGTAGTGATTTTTTATGTACTCACCATTGCAGGTATTTTTATTTTACGAAAAACAAAGCCTGATTTACCAAGACCATATAAAGCCATTGGGTATCCTATCTTGCCAGCTATTTACCTATTGATGGGCCTTAGTTTCTGTGTGTTGTTAATCATTTATAAGCCCCAGTTTACATGGCCTGGATTAATCATTACATTACTTGGTATACCTTTGTATTTTAT
>JAIXYL010000019.1 GCA_027490265.1 Sediminibacterium sp. | reverse complement strand
TACAGCGTTGTTATGCGCAAACGCTTCTTAAAGGCTCAGCGATCCCAGCGGTGACTGTTTCAGATAGTTTAAGAATCATGACCGAATTACACCATTCATCTATTGATCGCGATTTGGTGAAAATTATTCAAACGCCACAAACATTTCATTCAGAAACCTTGCTACAAGCATTTAATGTACCCTACCAACCAAATTTTACCGACGAAGCCTCTGTAGTAGAAGCAATGGGGGAGAAAGTGTATTTAATTGAAGGGGAATACAGCAATATTAAAGTAACACGTCCAATTGATTTGGTGATAGCCCAAGCGTTATTAGATGAACGCAAAGATTAAGGAATCAAGGATAAAGGGAAGGGCAATTTGTTATAATGCCAAATTGAATAGATTTCTTCTTGACAACCAAACCCTTCATAAAAATATTTGATGCCTGGAATAGAAGAGCCTTCAAAGTCAAGCAGATAGTTGGTTTCAGCAAATTCCTGAATCAATGAATAAAATAATAGATGATTGGATTCTGCAGATTTACCGATGTCATTGGTAGCATTCAATATATTATAAATGCGCTTTTGATCAACTAAAAAAAGAGCTGTAGATAAAACCGTACCTGATGCATCAACCACAGCTCTGGTAAAGCATTGTTTATTAGTCAATAAATGGTCATTGCAAAATTGAATCAATTGTTGGTAGTGTGCTGTACTAACATGTTTGGTTTTTTCACCTTGAATTGACGCATAAAATAATACCGCGTCTTGAATAGATATATGCTCTGTATAAATCAATCCAGCTTTCAATGCTTTTTGTGCATTTTTTACATGATCTTTTCTAAATAAAGATTTAACGGAGTCAAATGACGCATTCAAGTTTAATAATAAATTAGACTTTGGAGCTGCGCCTGTTGCTTTTGACATTTGACCATTGCCAGCGTTCAACAAAACAGTGCCGTATCTGAACGATGCATGAATGCGTTTGATGATTTGATTGAGTGGTAAATCAAAGTGTTTGCCGATTAAGCCTAGTTGTTGGGTAAATGGTGGCGTGTATAAGTATTTGATACCAGCTTTCATCCGCCAAGGCAATGGCATGATTTGCTCATATTGATTGATGACCAATCCATCCCAGTGATCAGTTACAGCATCTAAATATTGGCTTTGTGCGTATATAAGGCCATTGTCTGATGCTTGTACAGTATGGTCCCAACGCTGCTTGTCAACTTGCTTTGAAGGAATAATATCAATGGTTGTTTGCAAAGTATTTATTTGCCTTTTCCTGATAGGATGATTCTAAGTGTATGCATCATTATTTTAAAATCAAGTAATATTGAGGCATTTTCAACATAGATTAAATCGTATTGCATGCGCTCTATCATTTCTTCTATACTAGACGCATACCCAAATTGCACCATCCCCCAAGAAGTCAGACCTGGTTTTGCTTTAAATAAATATCGGTAATAAGGTGTTTTTTGTAAAAGCAAATCAATATATGTTTTGCGTTCTGGTCTAGGCCCAACCAAACTCATATCGCCCCTTAAAATATTCCAAAGTTGAGGCAGTTCATCTAAACGCCATTTGCGCATGATTTTACCCCATGGGGTAATGCGGGGATCATGGTCGCTTGATAACGCAGGACCTGCTTCTTCAGCATTGGCCACCATGCTTCTAAATTTGTAAATTGTAAAAGGAGCCCCTCTAAAGCCAATTCTTTCTTGTTGGTATATTGCGCCACCTTTAGAACTCAACATGGTTCTAATTGCTAAATAAACCATAAGTGGGCTTAAAAGAATCAACCCTACAACAGCTACAACAATATCCATCAAACGTTTGATATGTTGCTCTTCTGGAGACATGGCCGCTGTTTGAATATCCATCAGCATTGCTCCTAAAACATTACTTGTTTTTACTGAGCCAGCAAGGATATCAATGGTGTCGGGGACCATTTTAATGTCAATTTCTTTTTCCGTTAATCCACTCACGATGGATTCTATAATGTCTTTGTCTTTCTTATCAATTGAAATGATGACCCGCTCAATGTCATTATCATCAACAATTTGATTGATTAGTTGCACTGGGCCTAAATGAGGCATCCATCTGGCTAAGCCATTTCTGGCATCTTCGCCATATACAGAAACAAACCCAATTGTTTTAAATCCTAAATATTTGAAATTCCTATTGAGTGCTTCAAATACTTTTATCGCATTGGAATTATTGCCAACAATCAATGTTTTAAAATAAACTTCTCCTTTCTTCAGGGTTTTTTTTGTTTGGAATAACAATAAGGTTCTGCCGCCGGCAATAAATATGAATTGAAAAAGGAAATAAACAAACAATTGATTGACAGTTTGAATATTACTGATGGATGGAAAAAAATACAAAATCAGTGATCCAAGCATTGAATGCAAAAGGCTTGCAGTTAATTCACTTAACCTAGATTTTTCATACAATGATCGGTTGTAGCTGCCAGATATAAAGTAAAACAAAATCCAGAAAGGAGGGATCCAGTAAAACTTAAGAATGGTAACAATGCCCTCAATTGTAGTGTCTAAAATTGACAATGATGCTGTGTCTTGAGAGGGGTAAGCGATATAGAATACAATGAGCGTTGCTAACGAAAAAATAAAATCACTTACAACGTATAAGCTTATGTTTTTTCTTCTGTGTTGCATATTAATTTAGACTGGGTTTAAACCAATATGCTGGTGTTATTGATCTTATCTAAAATTTGATGTGCTACTTCCATGGCAAGGTACCCATCAATCTCGTTTACTTGAGTGGGTTTATTATTAACAATGGCATCTACAAATGATAGCAGTTCTAATTTGATGGCATTCAAAGGTTCAATGGTTGGCGTTGCAATGGCAATGGTCTTTTTTCCGTTCGGGGTATCTATGTCAAAAGAGAAAACGTTTTCGTCTTCCGGCTGTTTAAGCTTGATGATTTCTGTTTTCTTTTCTAAAAAGTCAATACCTATATATGCATCTTTTTGAAACAACCGGATTTTGCGCATTTTTTTCATACTGATTCTGCTGCTGGTTAAATTAGCTACACAACCATTGTTGAACTCAATTCTAACATTCGCTATATCAGGTGTTTCTGTCATCACCGCTACGCCACTTGCCGCAATACTTTTGACATCACTTTTTACTAAGCTTAAAATAATATCTATATCATGAATCATTAAATCGAGGATTACACTCACTTCTGTACCTCTTGGATTAAACTGTGCAAGGCGATGCACTTCAATAAACATTGGATTAAGATTCAAATCTTTCACAGCCAAGTAAGCAGGATTAAATCGCTCCACATGCCCTACTTGTAATTTAACATTGGCCTCTCTTACCATATTCACCAAGTCCTTTCCTTCTTGAAGGGTATATGTTATTGGTTTTTCAACAAATACATGTTTCCCTTTTCTAACCGCTTTCATGCAAATATCATAATGCTGGTTGGTAGGTGTGATCACATCAATGACATCACAAGCATCCATTAATTTGTCCTCATCCATAAACCTTTTGAGGCCATATTGCTCAGTCACTTCCTTAGCATGATCATTGTTCGGGTCAAAAAACCCAACCAATTTAACCCCTTCAATTTCTTTCCAGTTATTCAGGTGAAATTTACCGAGGTGTCCAACTCCAAAAACGCCAACTTTAAGCATAAAATAAGGTATCTATTAATGGGTAAATATAAATCATTCAATAGCCATAATGCAAATAATCAATTGAATAGATCAAAATTGCTAATGGAGGTTAATGTTTCCTCTGCCAATAATGTTGACGCGCAGGCGGCTGCATGGGGCATTTCATAGGTAAAGTAAAACGCAGCTGTATGTATTTTGCCCTCATAAAAAGCTTTTTGGTTGTCGGGTAAATGAGCTGATTGAAGCTTCAGTGATGCTGTTACTGCCATTTTAAGCCACTGCCATCCAATTACTGAATAGCTCATCATTTCAAGAAATACGCTTGCATCAGAGAGGTATCTTTCAAGTTGCCCATTGGCTGCAAACTTTTGTAAGTGTTTGAGCACCCAAGTAATTCTTGACAGTTCTTGACTCAATACTTCAGCATGCCCAGCCAAGCCATCAAACTGTTTTGCGGCTTCAATGGTTAATTGTATTTCATCTAAAAGCAATTGAAGGGCTTTGCCCTTTTCCATAACCACTTTTCTGCCTAATAAGTCAATGGACTGAATGCCAGTTGTTCCCTCATATAAAGACATGATTTTTAAATCTCGGTAATGTTGTTGAACTGGGAAATCGGTTGTAAACCCATATCCTCCTAAGGTTTGAATGGCCAAAGCTGCAGACCTGCTGCCATGTTCAGAAGGATAGGTTTTAACAATCGGCGTTAATATTTCAAGTAATAACAAACTTTTTTCTTTAACCGAATCTGAAGCTGCATGCGATAAATCGTATAATTTGTTACAAGCAATCCCCAATGCGATAGCCCCTTCTGCTATGGCTTTTTGTGTGAATAACATTCGTTGGATGTCTGCATGGTGGATGATGGTAACGGGTGGTTTAGATGGGTCCTTTTCTGAAGGCATTCTGCCTTGTGGCCTCTCTTTACAGTATTGTAATGAAGCTTGATAGGCGGCCATTGCAACAGAAGCGGCACAAAGCCCAACGCTAATTCTTGCCCCATTCATCATTTGAAACATATAGTTCAAACCTTTATGCGGCTCACCCACCAAATACCCTATGCAATTGTTGTTATCTCCAAATGATAAATGCGTAGTTGCATAGCCTCTTTGCCCCATTTTTTGAAAATCACCTGCGCAATACACATCATTGTATGTTAGTGATCCATCTTTTTCAGGCCTAAATTTCGGGATGATAAACAGCGATATGCCTTTCACTCCAGCGGGGGCACCTTCAATTCTAGCCAGCGTTAAATGAACAAAATTGCTGCAGGCTTCATGTTGTCCGCCAGAAATAAAAATTTTCTGACCGCGGATGGCATATGTATTATCTGAAATCAGTTTTGCACTGGTGGTAATATCGGTTAATGAGCTTCCTGCTTGAGGTTCGGTTAATGCCATTGTACCCTGCCATTCACCTGAATAAATTTTAGGTACATATTGTTCCAATTGGTCAATCGTTCCAAAACTGGTTATCAATCCTGCAGCCCCAGCAGATAAGCCTAAATAGCCTTCCACGCCATTATTGGCAGCTTGGAAAATATGGTGCGCCGTGCCAAAGACCATTTCGGGTAATTGCATGCCGCCGTGTTCAAATAATGCGCTACCGCCAATCCATCCTTGTTCTGCTGCTGATTGGATAATCTGCTTAAGTGCAGGATGTGTGCGAACATTTCCATGCCCATCATAATGGGCTGGTTGTTCGTCCATACTTTTAAAATGAGGTGCCATTGTTTGATCGGCTAATTGTTTGGCCGATTCTATCATCATCCAAACCTGCTCGTCATTTAAATGGGCGAATCGTTCATATTGAAACAACTCATTTACGGGATGTACTTCAAAAAGCAAGAATTTTAATAAATCTAAATTGGTATAACGCATCATTACATTTGTTTTAATTGATCACACTGATGATTTCTGCTACATAAGCAGGTTTTTCAATCCCCTTTATATGGATGGTGCACAACAAGATTAGCTTGACGGAACCATTGGTCTGCGTTTCTGCATGTTCAAGCTTTACTGTTAAACAGATTTGATCATTCACACGAACAGGGCTGATAAATCTGGCTTTGTTAAATCCATAATTATAAAAGGACGATACTTGTTTTAATTCAATAAGCTCGTACAATAAATAAGATACCATTGACATGGTGAGATACCCATGCGCCAAGGTTCGTCCATCGGGCAAATATTTGGCTGCTCTTGCTTCATCAACATGCACCCATTGATGGTCTTTTGTAGTTTCGGCAAAGGCATTGATCATGTCTTGTGTAATGGTGATCCATTGCCCAGGACCAACTGTTTTCCCAATATTCAAAAAAATACCTGCTTTTCCAGCAATGATCAGTTTATTGAGTGCAGAGTCTGTATTGTTTTTTGGTTCTTGTAATATTGATGTAGTGGATGTCGTTGGTTGAGATTGATTGGCAGCTTTAATTTGAATAACCGCTTTGCCTTTAATGGTTCTTTGCATTAATTCCGTTAAAGCCATTGGGGCTTGGTCTAACGTATACACTCGATGAATGGGTTGTTTTAATTGGCCGCTCATGATCCATGACATCAATTGAAGAAGATTTTCTTTATTGGCTTTGGCTTCTTTTTCCGCAAATGCTCCCCAAAATATTCCATGGATGGTGATGCCTTTTAGCAAAGGGATATTCATCGGCACTTCCGGAATATTGCCAGAAGCAAATCCAATGATTAGGTATTGTCCATTCCATGACAATGCTTTAAGTGCATCCATTGCTAAACTACCACCAATAGGGTCGTAAACAATATCTACACCTGCATGATTGGTCAACTTTTTGATGCTTTCTTTGAGATTGTCCGTGGTGTAATTAATGCATTCATCTGCACCCAATGCTTTGCAATAGGCTAATTTTTCATTGCTTGATGCGGCAGCAATAACCCTTGCTCCCATTAGTTTTGAGAGCAGAATAGCCGTTGTTCCAACACCACCTGCAGCGCCTAATATTAAAATGGTTTGCCCCTGTTTTAAGCCAGCTTTATTTTTTAAAGCGTAGTAAGCAGTACCCCATGTATACATACTCGTAGCGGCTACTGCCAAATCAAGTGCATCTGGAATAACAAAAACATGGCTGGCTTTCACAACAATTTGTTCAGCCATTCCCCCCCAACCACATAGGGCCATCACATGATCCCCAATTTTACAATTGGTAACAGCGGCTCCAATTGCCAAGACCTTACCTGCAATTTCACCACCAGGCGAAAATGGGAAATCTGGTTTAAACTGATATGTACCTTGAATAATGAGCGTGTCAGGAAAGTTCACGCCACAATAATTGACTTCAATGATTACACTATCTGGCGTTAGAACTGGGTTCTCAGTTTCAGCATATATTAATGAATCAGGCCCACCGAATTTGGTACAAAGAATTGCTTTCATATGAATGGTTAAATTACAACCATTCTGTCAAATTATAGACCAATCATTCGTTTGAGTCGTTTGATGGTGCCTTTTACAAGGCCGCCATCAATTTGAATTCTTCTATCGGTGGTCCAAACCAATGCTTTGATATTGGTTACGTAAAATAATTTGCCATATCCTTTCTCTCTAAGTTTCAGTGCCAACCAACCATCTTCATTTGTGCCTGGAGGATGATTAAAGCCTTCCACACTGATGCCCTGTTCTCTTCTGAAACCTGAATTAAAGCCATAAGCATTCATGGCTTCGTCTCTAAACATTTTATTGATCCATCGCATTAAATCCGCAAAGTATTCGTAGAAAAAATACGTGAATCTGCCTGTGTTGCCGATTGGGATAAAAGAAAACCTGCCATATACGGAACAAATATTTGGATTGGTTGCGAGAGGTTTGATCATTTGCTCAATCCAGTCTTTTGGATAAATCGTGTCTGCATCGGCGTTTAAAATATACGTGCCTTTAGCAACTGCTATCCCTGCATTGCGTGCATTGGTAATCCCTTGATTGAGTTCTCTTATACAAGGGATGCCAGCTGCTAAAACCATGTCTTCGGTTTTGTCTTTTGAATTATTATTGACAACCACAATTTCAACCGGCCATTGAGTTTCATTATTGCTAAGGGATAGTAAAGTCTGTAAAATGTTGGCTTCTTCGTTGTAAGCGGGCATTACAATTGATACAACTGGCGTACCCTTGGATATTTTACTGTATCTTTCTCTAATTAAAGCGGTAGTGGCAATTTCAGTAGGGTTGGTTTTGTATAATTCGTCAATATACGATGGAATTGAAATGGGTCTCATGGCTTGGAAATTATGCAGAATTTTGAATAATAACGATAAAAAAAACTGGTTGTATATTTTAAATATATTTAGATTTCATACATTAGCAAAATTTTAAAATATGGCATTCTCTAATTCGGATACATTAAAAATTGTAGTGGTTGAAGATGAGATGACCATGCAATTGATCCTAAAAAAATATTTGAGCACCCTGTATCAGGTGGAAATTTTTAAAGATGGGGTGGATGCTTTGGCTTTTTTGCAACAAGGTAATGTGCCAGATTTAATCATTTCTGATTTGAATACCCCAGTTATGGGGGGATTGGAACTGACTAAACAATTGCGCGCCAGCGATTTTTTCAATGCCATTCCCATTATCATCTTATCGGGTGAAGAAAGTTCTGAAATGATTATACAGTGTTTAGAAGCGGGAGCTGACGATTACTTGGTAAAACCTTTTAATCCAAAAGAGCTTGAAGCAAGATTGCGTGTTGTATTACGTAGAATTAGAAAATAATCCATCCCAAAGGCCCAATGAATACCCAATTACCGCCCCAAGACCAAGTCATTGTTTTGTTGAATTGTGATGATTTAATTGCAAATACGTTCATGCAATCAAATTTGGGGGGAAGAACACTGAAGCGTTACGCTAATCCTCTCTTGTTTTTTGCAGATTGGGAGAAAAGTAATTTTAATCTTGTAGCGATCGTTTCACAAAGTGAGGTACTTGGTACAGGCGGCATCTCTCTTTTGGAAACTTTGGTGAATAAAAAGCAAATTTCGGTTCCCTTCTTTTTAGTTAGCCAACAACTAAGCGAAAGCACCGTAAGGCTTACATTGAAAGCAGGCGTAGCCGATGTTTTCAAGTTGCCCATTAAAAAAGATAATATTGAAATCAGATTGCCTTTCCTAATTGAAAAATGGGATGCACTTAAACACGCGAATACGGTACCAGATTTTCATAAATATAAGACGCCTTTTATCAAACGTGTGTTTGATGTCTTTTTTGCTGGGATGGCATTAATCATGTTGTCGCCACTCTTATTGACCATTTGTATTCTTCTAAAATTGGAGTCTAGAGGCCCCATATTTTATTACGCTTTACGTGTTGGTTCAGGATATAGAACTTTTAAGTTTTATAAGTTTAGGTCAATGTACGTTAATGCAGATAAGCGGTTGAAAGACCTAAAACATCTCAATCAATATGCGCCTGCGGCAGAGGAAGCAGCCGAATCAAAAGCTGAAGAAGCATATTTGTGCGAAGAATGTAAAGCCGCTGGTACTGGTTGTCAATTCCCCATTTATTCTGACACCATCCAATGGTGTGAAAAACAGTACAGTGAAAACCGGAAAGCCAAAGCTGGTTCTGCATTCTTTAAGTTAAAAGACGATCCAAGGATTACCAAAGTGGGCAAATTCATTAGAAACAGTAGTATTGATGAATTACCACAGCTTTGGAATGTGATTATTGGGGATATGAGTATAGTTGGCAATAGACCATTGCCACTCTATGAAGCTGAGAAACTAACCACAGACAAATACGCCATGCGTTTTATGGCACCTGCAGGCATTACTGGTTTATGGCAGGTTGAGAAAAGAGGTAAAGGCGAAATGTCTGAGGAGGAAAGATTGATGTTAGACAATAAATATGCTGAAAACCATAGTTTTTGGTACGATATCAAGTTAATTCTCAGGACGATACCAGCTTTATTGCAAAAAGAATCGGTTTAATTTTTACCAAAAAAATTTATGCTCATTTATTGCCCATTTATTGAATAAAGTGGGGATATCTATGCCCATGGTTTTAACTATATTATTTATCTTTAATCTTTATGAGTATCATTGGATTAGATATAAAAAAATCATTTTTTGATGCCCTTACTTTAAGGGTTTTGCGTACAGCTACCAGTAAAATGGTGATTTTAGGGTTATTGGTCTTCTGTTTAATGGTAAAATCCAATACAACACAGGCGCAGGGCTCAATGATTCCTGAGTTATCCTATCCTTTTTTAGAAAAGTTGATTTTTTCTGCAAAGCAGAATTATCCGCTCATGAAGGCCAATCTACGCCGGGTTAATTTTGCGAATTACAATTTAAAAAAAGCCAAACTGTCTTGGTTTGATTTTTTCACACTTTCCGCTTTTTATAGCCCTAGTACTTCTGTTACATTAACCAATGCCACTTTAACAGGTGTGCAAGTAGGATTGTTTATCAACTTTAGCAATATCATACAAAAGCCAACCCTAATTAAACAAACCCGGGAAGAAGTGGCCATTGCGCAATTAACCGCAGATCAATATGCCATCACACTAGAAACCGATGTAAAGAATCGTTATTTTAGATACATGCAAGCTTTGAGTGTATTAAGAATTCAAAATCAAAATGCCATTGATATTGAAGCACTATTCAAGCAAATCAAATTTAAATACGAAAGAGGAGAAGAAACCTTAGAAAATTTTTCTAAGCTGATGATTCAAAATGCAGACCAAAAGCAAAAAATTATTGATGCTGAAAGTGCAGCTTTAATTGCAAAAACAACATTGGAAGAATTGGTTGGCAAAAAACTGGAAGAGATCAAGTAAATGGAAATACAGAAGTTTTTATTACTGCTATACAAGAGGAAATACATACTGCTCATTGTACCAATGATTGCGGTGTTTATTACCTATTTTTTAGTGCGTAAACTTCCAGATACATTTAAATCTCGCTCAAGAGTGTCCACAGGCTTGGTAGATCAGTCTCAACAGTTTCTCGAAAAGAACAAAGCACAGGACGAAAATAAAGTATCGCAACAGTTTGGTAACCTAATTGAAATGATCAAATCAAAGAAGATATTTGATCAGGTTTCCTTTCAGTTAATGGTGCATGATTTAACAACTGATAAGCCCTTTAGAGCCCCAAGCAAATTGTTGACAGAAATTGGCCCTGAAGCAAGGGCACATGCGTTAAAAGTATTTAAAGAGCGTATTGTATCTAATCAACCATTGTCTTTATTTGACAAAGATCAATTTGGATTAAACCAATTGTTGATTTCAATGGGGTATGATGCGGAGAAAAAAAAAAAAAAGGTATTGATTTATCGCGTGAACAGCAGTGATTTTATTGATTATGAATACGAATCGGAAAATCCATTCTTATCCGCTTTTGTGATCAATACAATGGTGAATGAATTCATT
>JAIXYL010000077.1 GCA_027490265.1 Sediminibacterium sp. | reverse complement strand
CGTTTTGATCCCTCAGTAACTGAATAGGTGGTAAGGTATTTTCAATGTATAAGTTGGCATTCACACATAGGGTGTAATAGACGGTTTGTGCATTGCTGCTTGCGCATGCTTGTGCAAACATGACATCTGCTTCACTGGTGTTGGTGTTGTGCACCAACAAAATGTTTTTGGCTTTTTGTAACTGGGGGAAGTAAGACGGCAAACTATTCAGGCCTGTAGGGCTAAAATGGGTCTGGTCTATATTCATGGCTTGATACATGTCTACAAATGCGCCAGTGCCATTTTGGAATAATGCATTTTCAGCAGCTGTTTCTTGATTGTGTATGGTCACCGTTTGGCCTTCAAAATAGGGCATCATCTTTTGCCATAATGCATGCGATACCGAATAGGGGGCGTGTGGGCTGAAAGAACTTTTCAGCGGCTGGAACAAATCTGTTTGAGGGTTCAATGAATAGGCGGCTTCAATCAACCTAAACTGTTCCATGACTTCTTGAGCATTCGTAAATCTTGCTTCAGCAATGGTGGGTTTCCAACCACTGATTTCTACAAATGTGTGATAAGCCAATTGCCTTTGTTGTTTTTGCTTGGCGGTCAGCGCATTGTTACTGATATCTCCTACAGCCACAATGCCGTCTTTTAGCATGGCTGCTTCTGCTTGCGCTATGGCTTCCAATATGGTTGCTTCAGGAAAATGTCTTTCGTTGACAATTTTTAAAATAAAATCGGGCAAGCCTGTATGTTCGGGTATCAGGCCCTTCATATGACTCAATTCTAAATGGCAATGGGTGTTCACAAAACCCGGGCAGAGGATCCCGTTGACCCTTTGTACATTGTCTCCGGCCGCTGATTTGGGCACAATGGCTTCAATCTGTCCCGATTGGGTCGTAATCAATACTTGATCGGGCCCTAAAAACTGGGTGCCATCAAATAGATCCTGCCCCAAAAATTGTAAATATGCCATACTTACAAAGGTAGATTAAAAAAAGATGCACAAATTTTTATTGATAATCAATGCGTTATAAATGTGCTTGTAAAAATAATCCTTAAATTTCTTGGTTTATCCATTGCAGTATCGGACCTTTGCCCTCCCAAAAAATGGGAATATTCTAATCGGTGGGATAGCGCCGATTTCACTTAAAACAAAGAATCATGAGTAAACTTCATTTCACCACCAAGCATGCGAATGCGGCTACCGTTCAACACAACTGGTATGTAGTTGATGGTACTAATCAAACCGTGGGACGTATTGCATCTAAGATCGCTGCTGTTTTACGCGGCAAGAACAAAGCTTATTACACACCTCACGTTGATTGTGGCGATTATGTAATCGTTATTAACGCAGAGAAAGTTGTTTTCACTGGTAATAAGTTAGAAGACAAAGTATACTTAAACTTTTCTGGTTACCCAGGTGGTAAGAAAGAAGAAGTTGCTGGTAGCTTATTAAAGCGTCGTCCAGAAGTTGTAATGGAAAGAGCTGTAAAAGGCATGTTACCAAAGAATAAACTTGGTCGTAAAATGATCAAGAAATTGTTTGTGTACGCTGGAACTGCACATCCTCATACCGCTCAGCAACCTAAGGAACTTAAATTCTAAAACATTGTCTGGTAGCAATGCCAGACGCCAAGCATAAATAAAATGGAAAAACAAAAAAATGCAGTTGGTCGCCGTAAAGAAGCCGTAACTCGTGTCTTCATTAGCAAGGGCGAAGGTAAAATAACTGTAAACGACAAAGACTACAAAGCTTATTTCCCATTGGTTTACTTACAAAACCAAGTAGAAGCGCCTCTTAAAACAACTGAACTAGAAGGCAAATTTGATATTGTTATCAATGCAACTGGTGGTGGTTTAAAAGGTCAGGCTGAAGCTGCTAAATTGGGTATTGCTCGTGCGTTGTTAGAGGTAAATCCTGAACTACGTCCTGCATTGAAAGCTGCTGGTCAACTGAAGCGTGATCCACGTAGTGTTGAACGTAAGAAATTTGGTCATAAGAAAGCACGTAGAAGCTACCAGTTCAGTAAGCGTTAATCGTTGTATTGAATATCTACTGAAAATAAATTTTAAAAAATTATATAATTCACCACAATGGAAAATAACACTTCACTACAACAGCAACTATTGGAGGCCGGCGTTCACTTTGGTCACCTTAAAAAGAAGTGGAATCCTAAGATGTTGCCTTACATCTTCGCTGAGAAAAAAGGTATTCATATCATCGATCTTAACAAAACAGTCGATTACTTACAAGAGTCTGCTGCTGCAATCAAACAAATTGCTAAGAGCGGTAAGAAAATCATGTTTGTTGCTACCAAGAAACAAGCAAAAGAAATTGTTACTGAGTGTGCTAAGCGTGTGAACATGCCTTATGCAACTGAACGTTGGTTGGGCGGTATGTTGACCAACTTCAACACAGTTCGTAAGAGCGTTAAGAAAATGCAGAGCATTGAAAAAATGTTGGCAGACGGTAGCGCTGAAAGCTTAACCAAAAAAGAAAGATTAACCCTTACACGCGATAAGGATAAAATGGAAAAAGTATTAGGTGGTATTGCTCAATTGGGCCGTCTTCCTGCAGCTTTATTCTTAGTAGACATTGGTCATGAGCATATTGCTTTGGCTGAAGCAAAGCGTTTGGGCATCACTACTTTTGGTATGGTTGATACCAATTCTGATCCTAACAAAGTAGATTTTGCTATCCCAGCAAATGATGATGCAACCAAATCAATTGCCATCATTACCAACTACATTGTTGCTGCCATTGCAGAAGGATTGGCTGAGCGTCAAGCATCTAAAGATGAAGACGAAACAGATGACAACAACAATGAAAACGAAGCAAGAGCGCGTCGTTTGGAAGCAGAAGCACAATCTGAAGCCGGTCGTGGTGGAAGAGGTCGTGGTGCTGGTGCTCCAGCAGGTGGCCCAGGTGGTGCACCTAAGCGTCGTACGCCAGCGGGTGGCGGTAATCGCAGACCTGCAGGTGGTGGCGGTAGATAAGCTTTATTAGAGAATTTTTAAATTGAAATAATTATGTCAACTGCAACTATTACAGCTGCCGATATAAATAAATTACGTCAGGCAACTGGTGCTGGAATGTTGGATTGTAGAAAAGCTTTAACTGAAACCAACGGTGATTTTGAAGCTGCGATTGATTGGTTACGCAAGCAAGGTCAGAAAGTGGCTGCTAAGCGTAGCGATAGAGAAGCAAAAGAAGGCGTTATTATTGCGCGTACTTCTGCTGATAACAAAGTTGGATTTGTAGTTTGTATTAGCTGTGAAACCGATTTCGTATCTAAGAATGCTGACTTCGTTGCTTTCGCTACATCAATTGCTGATGCGGCTGTTGCCAACAACGTTAAAAGTGCTGAAGAATTAAATGAAGTATTGATTAATGGTGCTAAAGTAGCAGATTTAATCAACGATAAATTAGCCGCTATTGGTGAAAAAATTGGGGTTGCTAAATTTGAAAGAATTGAAGCACCTTATGTAGCTTCTTATATTCATGGTGCAAACCGTATGGGCGTTTTAGTTGGTTTAACAACTGATGCTCCTGAAGCTGGTAAAGACGTTGCTATGCAAATTGCTGCAATGAATCCTTTAGCAGTGGATGCCAACAGCATTCCTGCTGAAACCATTGAAAGAGAAAGAGCGATTGTGATTGAAACAATGAAAGCTGATCCTAAGATGGCTGGTAAACCAGAAGAAATGGTGGCTAAAATTGCAGAAGGTAAGTTGAATGCATTCTTTAAAGAGAATACATTATTGGCTCAAGCTTTTGTAAAAGATGGCGGTATCACCGTTGAAGCTTACTTAAAGAGTGCTGGTAACGTTACTGTTACTGAATTCAAGCGTGTTGCGCTAGGATAATTGAATTGCACTTAGAATGATATAGGTCCCGCAGCTTGCTGCGGGATTTTTTATTCTCGTACAATCCTAATTTGCCAATCACGTTCATATTTCGTGTTGAAGTCTTCGGGAGCTAAGGATAAAATAGAAAGCCCACCTACCCAAACAATGGTGGCCTTCCAAATATTGTCGTTGATATACGCAAAGCCTAAGCCATATAAGGTAAGGCCTAGAACTTGAGTGACAGTTCTTAATAGTTGTTTCCCTGTTGTTAATCTTCTAATCCCATCAATTTTATCAAATAGAATGGTGCGATTGCCTCTTGCTGACAAGTCTTTTATTTGTAAGGTATTTTCACTGATGCCTGTTATTCTGGCTTTTAAAACAGTCCTGGTAAAACCGGTGTCATTAGCATTGATAAACACATTGTTGGGCCTATTAATGGCGTCGCTTTTGAGTTGTTTAAAACTGATGAATACTTTATCGCCAACTTTGATGCGATGTGTTTTGCCATCAGATGGTCTTTTTTGTTCAATCACCCACTGTTGCGCCAATAGCCACTGACAATTGACCAACAAAAACAATAGCATTATTGTACGTTTCATCCTTAAGTTTTTAGCCAATCTAAAAAAGAATTTTTATTGAAAATTCATTATATTCAAACAAGGAATAAATGCGCGAATATTTAACAAGCATTGCAGCCATTTAATTAACCCCTTGTATGTTTATGCACATCCATTTTCGAAAAAGCGCACTACAGTGTTTGCTTTGTTGTTGCTTGATTGGTTTGTTGAATACTTCTTCAGCGCAGGTTTATATCCCTGATCACCAACAACAAACCCTGTTTAAGTTTAAAACAGGGGTCAATATTTCTTATTTCGAAGAATATTGGAAAACCGATAAAGAATTGCTGCGACATTTTCCTGAGTTATTGGCCAAAGTTAATCTGGCAGCCAAGCTCGGGTTTACCACAGTTAGACTACCCGTATCATTTGATTTATTTCTAGAAAAAGATGGCGTTACTTTAGAGAAAAAATTAGTTGAAGAATTGGCGCAAGTGTATCAATTAATTGAAGCAAAAAATTTGAACTTAATTATCACCTATCATTATGGCAAATTGTATAAAGTCGCCAACAAAAAAGCTGAAGCAGATCGAATTGCCGATATGTGGAAGCAAATTATCCGAACCTTTAAAGGAAAGGGCTATGATCAATTATACTTTGGATTGTACAATGAGCCTAGAATTGCAGCAGAAGATTGGAATTTAAGCTCAAAGCAATTAATAACGGTTTTGCGTAAAGAAGATGCAGATCGATTTTGGATTGTTGGAGGCACCAATTTTAATGGCATTGATGCATTAATTGATTTAAACCTTATTCCGAACGACAAAAAAATTATTTACACTTTTCATTTCTACCAGCCTTATATTTTTACACACCAGGGTGCACCATGGGATCCCCAAAAGACATCAATTGTAGGTTTGCCTTATCCTTATAATGCGGCTGAAATGCCAACCATGCCTGAGAATGCTGATAAAGACACACGGTATAATTATTCGCATTATGCAGAACGTGGAAACAAAGCATTTATAGATATGCGAATAAAAAAAGTGTACGATTGGTTGGTGGCCAATAAAGTACCCATTTTATGTACAGAAGTGGGGGCCATTAATACCATTAAATCGGCACATCGCAATAGTTATATGAAAGATGTGGTTGAAGTGATGGGGAAATATGCCATCCCAATGCTGGTCTGGGATTTAGATCAAACTTTTTCAATTGTTAAGGGGGAAGAAAAAACCTTGCCAGCTGTAGACGAATGGATTAAGTCATTCTAAGAACCAATCATTTTAAGGGTCAATATTCTTAATTAGAATATATTTGCTCTTCAGCTAAATATATATCCATGCTACCAAAATTCAAACGCATTCTGCTTAAATTATCTGGCGAAGCTTTATTAGGCGACCAAAGAAATGGCGATCCATTTAATCCTAAAATTATTGAGCAATATGCCCATGATATTAAGCGCGTGACTGATCTAGGTGTTCAAGTAGCCATCGTGATTGGAGGTGGTAATATTTATCGTGGTATGAATGAGGCAGACAGTGGTATTGAAAGAGCCCACGGCGATTATATGGGTATGTTGGCTACCGTGATCAATGCCATGGCCATGCAGGCCATGTTAGAGAAGATAGGCGTTTATACTCGCTTACAAAGTGCCATCAATATGGAACAAGTTGCAGAACCTTATATCCGCAGAAAAGCGTTGCGCCATTTAGAAAAAGGGCGTGTGGTTATTTTTGGCGCAGGAACAGGCAATCCCTATTTTACAACAGATACTGCTGGTTCATTAAGAGCCATTGAAATGAAGGCCGATGTAATTTTGAAAGGTACCCGCGTGGATGGTATTTACAGTGCCGATCCTGAAAAAGACCCTACTGCAACAAAATTTGAGAAACTGAGTTTCCAAGAGTGCATTTCAAAGAATTTGAAAGTAATGGATATGACTGCTTTCACCCTTTGTATGGAAAATAAATTACCCATTATTGTGTTTGATATGAATACCCAAGGCAACCTATTGCAAGTAGTAGAAGGGGCCAATGTAGGTACACTGGTGAGCTAGTTACCCGTTTGTATAAAAATTAGCACCATTCTATCAACCTGAGGTAATTTTGAGTTAATGCGTTTATCTATTCTATCATTCATTGTTGTGGTAACCAGTTGCCAGATTGGCTATAGTCAAAACAGACTTAGTTTATCGGATGCGTTGGCCATTGCACTCAAAAACAGCTATAATATTCAGTTGGCAAAAAACAATTTGGAGATTGCCAGCATTAATAATTCAGTTGGAATTGCCGGGGGATTGCCCACCGTCAATGCAACCGTGAATGATGTGGAGAATATTACCAGCATTAACCAACAATTTCCCGATCCTTCTAGAAATATTACCCGCACAGGTGTGGCATCTAATAACTTAAATGCCAATATTACAGCTGGTATCATTTTGTTCAACGGGTTTCGGGTAAAAGCTGCTCAACAGCGGCTGGCTGAATTGCAGAAAATGAACCAAGACATGCTGAATGCGCAAATTCAGGGTACAATGGCTGCAGTGATTACCAGTTATTATGACGTAGTGCGGCAACAAAATTTATTAACGACGATTGATAAGTCTATTGAAGTCTCTCAACAAAGAATTGATATCATTAAAAGTCGTAAAGAAGTTGGACTAGCCAATAACGCAGACTTATACCAAGCACAAATTGATTTGAATGCATTGGTACAAACCAAACAAGCACAGCAATTGGTGATAGACCAAGGGAAAACGAATTTATTAAATTTGATTTTTGTTAGTCCAGACACTACGGTGGTGATTAAAGACACCATTATTGTAGACGATCAAATTAAGTTTGCTCAAATCAAATCATTGGCCCTAAAAAATCCACAAATTTCTGCAGCCGAGCAACAAATTAAAATCAACCAATTATTAGAGAGAGAAACGGCAGCTTTGCGTGTGCCAACCTTAAGAGCATCTACTGGATTCAATTTAACCAATACCAAAAGTGCGGCAGGTTTCATATTAGAGAACAGAACCTATGGCCCATTTTTAGGCGTCAATTTAGCCATACCAATATACAATGGCTTGATCAATAAGAAGCAAATGCAAGTTGCTGAAATTAATACGCGTAATGCCAAAGTACAACGCGATCAATTCTTATTAAATATTGAAACTGGTGCAGTAGCAACATATCAAGCTTATGCCAATACATTGGCTCAATTAAAAACCGCTAAGGAAAATCAATTGCTGAGTAAGCAACTATTAGATTTGGTTATGCAACGGTTTCAATTAGGACAGGCAACCATTGTAGACGTAAAGCTTGCCCAACAAAGTTTTGAAAATGAATCGTACAGATTGGTTAACTTGTCTTTCACTGCCAAGGTAGCTGAGATTGAATTAAAGCGCTTGGCCAATATTATTGAGCCTTAATTCACTACACCGTGTCTATTCAAATTGCCTCTAAATTACCATCCGTAGGAACCACCATTTTCACCGTCATGAGCCAGTTGGCCAATGAATATGGTGCTGTTAATTTGGGTCAAGGTTTCCCGGATTTTATGATGAGCACGGAATTAACTGGTTTGGTTAATCAAGCCATGCAAGATGGCTTCAATCAGTACACACATATGAATGGGTATCCACCATTGGTGGAAGCATTGGCCATCAAAGCAGCCAAATTATATGGGGCCCAACTACAGGCAGCCAATCATATCACCATTACGCCGGGGGGCACATATGCTATCTATACAGCACTTACAACAGTGTTACAACCAGGCGATGAAGTCATCCTGTTCGAGCCAGCATATGATTGTTATATTCCTACCATTGAATTAAATAGGGCCAAAGCGGTGCCCATTCAGTTGTCATTTCCTAATTACGCCATTCCTTGGGATGAAGTGAAATCAGCCATTAATGCGCGTACCAGAATGATCATGATTAATTCACCGCATAACCCAACGGGTGCTGTGATGTCAGCAGCAGACCTGCAAACTTTGGCGAGCATTGTTAAAGACACTAATATTATTATCCTGAGTGATGAAGTATATGAGCATTTAATTTTTGATGATATACAGCATCAAAGCATTTTGCGCTATCCTGAATTATTCGAGCGCAGTTTTGTTTGCTTTTCATTTGGCAAAACCTACCATTGCACAGGTTGGAAATTGGGTTATTGCATGGCGCCAGCCGATCTAATGAAAGAGTTTAGAAAAGTGCATCAGTTCAACTGTTTTACTTGCCCAACCCCACCGCAGGTTGCATTGGCCACTTATATCAAGAACGAATCGGCCTATTTAACTTTGGGTGCAGATATGCAAGCCAAACGCGACTATTTTAGAACCCTGATGCAAGACACTCCATTTACTTGTATTCCATCGCATGGATCTTATTTTGAGTGTTACAGTTATGCCAATTTTAGTCAGGTACCCGATAAGGAGTTGGCTGTTACTTTAACTAAGGAATATGGGGTGGCCACTATTCCTGTATCTGCGTTTTATCATAATGGGCAAGACAATAAAGTATTGCGTTTTTGCTTTGCCAAAAAAGCCCTTACCTTAGAGAAAGCCGTGGAAGGATTGAAGCGGCTGAGCGCATAAAAGTCCAATATACCATGAGTCATCTGCAATGGCCCAAGCAAATTCTTATTGCTGACCAACAAGCTATTTTTGTTGAGGGATTAAACACCATTCTCAGTAATGTCAATTTAACTACTTCAATAACAGTTGTAAAAGACAAAGCCACTTGTGTTCAATTCTTGTTAAGTCATCAACCCCATTTGATATTAATTGATGCCTCTTTGCCGGATTTGCCTTTACATCATTTGTTTGAATTACTGAAAGATCAACCGCACACAGTTCCTGTCATTGCAATGGGTGCTTTATCAGATGCTCAAGTATTGTTGAATTGTATGACTTTTCCAATTTCGGGTTATGTATTGAAAACATGTACAACAGAAGAATTACTTGACGCCATCACCCAAGTAATGAATGGCCAAAAATATTATTGTTCCAAAACCACTATGCTATTGCAACAGTTGGTTGTATCAAAACAGTATCATCCACATCGAAAATTAGATAAGGTTGAATTAAATGAAAAAGAAAAAAGTATACTTGAATTAATCTGTGCAGAATACACCAGTAAAGAAATAGCCGACCAACTGAATATGAGCGTAAGAACCGTTGAAGCGTATCGCAAATCAATGCAAGAAAAAACCGGCTCGAGAAACTCGGCCGGTTTAATCCTTTATGCAATTAAGCATGGCATTGTAGATTGAACCAGTCAATCATTACCATCTGCCATCACCATCTAATATATTACCAAGGCCACCTAAAATACTGCCTTCTTCTTTGCGTGGCCCAACACCATATTGTAAGATTCTACCTGCTAATCTGCTGATGGGTAAAGTTTGAATCCAAACGGTACCTGGCCCGGAAAAAAAAAAAAAAAATAAGCCTTCACCACCAAACAAAGTGTTTTTAATCCCCCCAACAAATTGAATATCGTAATTCACGCCAGAAGTAAATCCAACGATACAACCCGTATCAATCTTTAGGGTTTCACCAGGATGTAAATCTCTTTTGAACACATGCCCACCTGCGTGTAAAAAGCTCATGCCATCGCCTTCTAGTTTTTGCATGATAAAACCTTCACCGCCAAACAAGCCAGTGCCCAATTTGCGTTGAAACTCTATGCCTACATTCACGCCTTTGGCAGCACATAAAAAGCTGTCCTTTTGGCAAATAATGCGGTTGTTGTAAACCGATAAATCCAATGGAATAATTTTTCCTGGATAGGGAGATGCAAAACTCACGCGACGTTTGCCATGATTCACATTCGTGAAGGCCGTCATAAACAAGCTTTCACCTGTGAGCATTCTTTTACCAGCGTTTAATAGCTTTCCAAAAATGCTATCGTTTTGTCTGGATCCATCCCCAAACATGGTTTCCATCACAACGCCGTCATCCATCATCATGAATGCACCTGGTTCAGCAATCGCGGTTTCGTTGTAGTCTAATTCTACTTCTACGTATTGCATTTCTTCTCCAAAAATGCGGTAGTCTATTTCGTGGTTACGCATATTTTATTTTTTTACTAAAATAGTTTTTTGTTGACCCATCCACACCTGCTTGCCCTGAATTTTTCTTACGGCAAACATGATGCCTACAAAAATAAAGAAGAAAGGTCCAGTAAATCCAAACAAGGCTACGTACTTAGTACCATAGAATCGTTCCATTGGTCTTCTTAATCTTTCTGAAATCAAGTACATACTTGGTACCATGATTAACGTGAGGAAGAATGAGAAGATCAAACCGTAGATAATGGTCCAAGCCAATGGTCCCCAGAATACAACCGAGTCGCCTCCAATGAAAATTTTAGGATCTAAATGGGTAAACATCGATACGAAGTCTATATTAAATCCTACAGCCAATGGCAACATACCCATGATGGTAGCCAATGCAGTCAACAATACGGGTATGATTCTGATTTTACCAGCTTCAATGGCTGCTGCTCTGGTTTTGTAACCGCGGCCTCTTAACTCATCGGTAAATTCAATCAATAGAATACCATTCTTGATCACAATACCTGCTAATCCAATGATACCTACACCCACCATGATGGTGGCCATGCTCTTACCAGTTAATGCATAGCCTAAGAATACACCAATGATGGAGAAGAATATTTCAGTGAGTACAATGAATGGTTTACTTAAGCTGTTGAATTGCAATACCAATATCAAGAAGATGATTAATAAGGCACTCAACAATGCACCACCTAAGAATGAACTGGTTTCTGCTTGTTGCTCACCTTCACCTGTTTGCTTAATAGTGATATCTGCTGGAACAGCGGTTTTGGTTTTAAACTCTTCAATTTTTTTGGCCAATGCAGCATTAATCACTGGGGTCAATGATGGATCAGTCACCGCAGATTGAATTTGAATGGTTCGTTTCAAATTCTTTCTTTTTACACCTCCTGCTGTATTGGTGTAGTCTAATGTTGCTACACTGTTTAAAGGAATTTGCTTGATTGCACCTGAAGTGAAATCTCTAAATACAATCCGCATATTCATCAGCTCATTGATATCGTTGCGAGATTTTGAATCAAAACGCAATTGAATCTTGTATTCGTCTTCATCGTCTTTCAACTTACTCACTTCTTTACCAAATACTGCCGTTCTGATTTCCAAACCAATTTGAGCAGTGCTCACCCCTTCAGCCAGTGCTCTTTGTCTGTCTATATTCACAGTGATTTCTGGATTGTTCAAATCAATGTCCATCTCAAGGTTTTGCATGCCTTCAAT
>JAIXYL010000123.1 GCA_027490265.1 Sediminibacterium sp. | reverse complement strand
GTATTACACCAAAGCCCAACCAATCACCAATTGACCATTGTGAATGATGGGTTTACCTATTTGCCCAATCAATCTTGGAAAGGAGCAGGTGTTGCGATTCCGGTTTTCAGTTTGCGAACTGAATCTAGTTTTGGTGTGGGTGAATTTTCAGACCTAATGCAGTTGGTCAATTGGGCAGCACGTGTAGGTATCAAAATGATTCAGTTATTGCCTGTTAATGATACAACAGCCACCAATACTGAAAAAGATTCTTATCCTTATGCTGCAATATCTGCATTTGCGTTGCATCCTTTATACCTTAATTTGACAAGATTAGCGGGTACTTCACATGCAAAACAATTGCAACAATTAGAAAAAGAAAGGGGGCAATTGAATGCGCATAAAACAGTTGATTATGCAGCAGTTATTCAAGCCAAATTAAGTTTTGCTAAAAAAGTGTACAAGACAGATGGACAAACCTTATTAGCTTCACCAGCATTTTTAGATTTCTTTGAAGCCAATAAACATTGGCTTGAATCTTATGCGGTGTTCTGTTATTTAAGAGATGCATATGGCACGGTTGAATTTAGCAAGTGGCCTGCATATAAACAATACAAAGCCAAAGATATTGCTGAATTGATTGACCCCAGTTCAGCTGCTTATACGGATATAGCATTTCATTATTATTTGCAATACCATTTGCATGTGCAACTGCTTGAAGCAACTGCTTATGCTCATGAAAAAGGAATAATTATCAAAGGCGATATTGCTATTGGTGTGTTTAGACACGGTGCAGATACATGGCAACATCCTTCGTTATTTCATATGGATTTTCAGGCTGGTGCTCCACCAGATGATTTTGCAGTGACTGGTCAAAACTGGGGATTCCCAACTTATAATTGGCAACGCATGCAGGAAGATGGCTTTGCATGGTGGAAGCAACGTTTCTCGCAGATGAGTCATTACTTTGATGCATTTAGAATTGATCATATTTTAGGGTTTTTCAGGATTTGGAGCATTCCAATGCACGCAGTAGAAGGCATTATGGGGCATTTTGTGCCTGCGATCCCGATTGCCCTCTCTACTTTTGCACAGAAGGGTATTTGGTTTAATTACCAGCGTTATACCCAGCCGTATATTACCGATGCAGTCCTTTGGGAAGTGTTTGGTTATGACAATGAGTTGGTAAAAAGTTTGTTTTTAACCGACCAAAAAGATGGTACTTATGCTTTAAAGCCAGCTTTTGAAACCCAACGATTGGTAGAACAACATTTTGCAGGATTAGAACAAGATGTGCACCATGAAAAAATTAAAAAAGGGCTGTTTAGTTTAATCAGCAATATCATTTTATTTGATGCTGATGGAACTGGTCAACAATTTCATTTTAGATTTGGTATTGAACATACCAGCTCGTTTAAATATTTAGAGTACGGTACCCAACAGCAATTGAAAGAACTTTATATTGGGTATTTCTTCCGTGATCAGGATATGTTTTGGAAGCAAGAAGCTTACCAAAAACTGCCTGCTTTAAAAAGAGTGACCAATATGTTGGTTTGTGGGGAAGACCTTGGCATGGTACCTGCTTGTGTACCAGAAGTGATGCAACAGTTAGGGCTGTTGAGTTTAGAAATTCAACGCATGCCAAAAGATCCAACTAAGGCATTCTTTCATCCAAACGATGCACCATATTTAAGTGTAGTGACACCATCTACACACGATATGAGTACCATTAGAGGTTGGTGGGAAGAAGATAAAACCAAAATTCAACAATTTTATCATCACGAATTAGGACAGTGGGGTGATGCGCCATTTTATTGTGAAGCTTGGATTAATAAAGCCATTGTGTTGCAACATTTGTATTCACCTGCTATGTGGAGTGTTTTTCAAATTCAAGATTTGATGGGCATGAGTGAAACAATTAGAAGAGACAATCCTTTGGAAGAACAAATTAATGTGCCTGCAAATCCAAATCATTTTTGGGGTTACCGTATGCATATCAGCATAGAAGATTTGTTGGTTTCTGAAGACTTTAATGCTGAGTTATTGGCATTTATTCAAAAAGCGGGTCGTTAAATTAATTGCAGTGGTATTACAATTCAAGCAAACCAATTTTCCATTTATTGATCCCTTCACCATTTCTAATGGACGAACCAAAACGCATCAACCTGCTTTATTAGTGGCGTTATCAATTGGACCATTCACTGGTTTTGGGGAAGCACCTGCAATACAATATTATGATATCACTGTTGAGCAAATGATCCATGACCTTACCCAAAAACAAAAGCTGGTTGAGAAATTTGCCTTAACTGATCCAGAGCGCTATTGGCACTACTTGCATCATTTATTTCCCAAAAATCCTTTTCTTGTATCTGCTTTAGACATGGCAGGTTGGGATCTTTATGGACAGATGAAAGCGATGCCACTGTTTCAATTATGGAATACCCAATGGTCCGATCATTTGCCAATGTGCGACTATACCATCGGCATAGACACCATTGAAAAAATGGTACAGAAAATGTTGGCCAAGCCTTGGCCGATTTATAAAATAAAAGTAGGCACCCCAGATGATGTAAAATTGATTCAAACACTCCGTCAGCATACAACCGCTAAATTCAGGGTTGATGCCAATGCTGGCTGGACGCTAGATCAAGCGTTAGCCATCATTCCCGCTTTAGCGGAACTTGGTGTTGAGTTGATTGAACAACCTTTGGCTAAGGATGATTGGGAAGGCATGAAGGTATTGTATCAAAAATCCCCTTTACCACTTTTTGCTGATGAGTCTTGCGTTGTTGAACAAGACGTGGCTAAATGTGCTGGGTATTTTCATGGGATTAATATTAAGCTGACCAAATGCAGCGGCATCACGCCAGCCAGAAGAATGATTGAATCGGCTAAAAGTTTGGGTTTAAAAATAATGATGGGCAGTATGAATGAGTCGGTTATTGGTTCTGCAGCCATTGGTCATTTTTTACCTCAATTAGATTTTGTAGATATGGATGGGCCATTGTTATTGGCTGAAGCCAATGCCCATGGGTTAGGCTACCATGAGGGCAAAGTGTCTTTAACCAATCGACCTGGTTTAGGCATTGTCTTTCAATAATTGAATCACCACTTTATCAATTGGCAATGTAACAGATGCTGGCGTTAAATCCTCTAATGGAATCCACCGGAATACTTCGGATTCACCTTGTGGGTCTGCAATTTGTTCTGGACGAAAATTGAATGGAATATCTGTTGTTACAATTTGTGCTGTATTAGCAGCGTGAACATAATAATAAATAGAGATGATTTGATCTCTGTGATTGAATGCAGAAATCTGAAAAAAATCAGTGGTGTAAAAATGTGCACCTACCGTTACGTCTAAGCCTGTTTCCTCTTGAAACTCTCGTTTCAAACAGTCTCTAGTACCTTCACCAATTTCAAGCCCGCCTCCAGGCAGTTTGGTAATATAACTACCTCTAATAAATTCATCTGTTACCAGGAGTCGATTGTATTGATCAATCAATAAGCCATATACGCGAACATTAAATAATGCCATTGTTTAAAACCATTTTTTCTTGTAAAAATATCCACCGATAATAATTGATACACACAATGATATAATGACGGGTATATAAAATGCGTGATTTGAATTTTGATAGGGGATATCAACGTTCATACCATAAATACTGGTTACTAAAATGGGGAGGGATAAGATGATGGTAATTGACGTAAGTCGTTTCATGACGTTGTTCAAATTATTGCTGATGATGCTGGCGAATGCATCCATCGTACTACTTAGGATATTCGTATAAATATTGGCCATTTCTAGTGCCTGGCTTGTATCAACAATTAAATCTTGTAAAAATTCTCTTTCATCTTCTGTTAAGCCCAAGAAGTTGGTCCGTTCCATTTTCATCATCAACATTTCATTGCTTCTGAGTGCAGTAACAAAATAGACCAGGCTTTTTTGTACGCGCATCAATTTCAATAAGTCTACATTACTATTGCTGTCGTACAAACTCTGTTCGTATTGGTTTCTACTATGGTTAATTTCTTTTAAGTAATCTAAAAATGTTTGTACTACTTTTTCAAAAACTTTGAGCACCATCATGTTCCGTTTGTCGGGATGTCTTTTTTGAAAAGTGTTGAGGAATTTTTTTATTGCTCCATTGTCAAATGAATTAACGGTAATAATTTGGTTATGGGTTAAAATAATGCAAATGGGGATGGTGATGTAAAATGCATCAGAGTCGTTAAATGAATTGTTTTCGGTTGGCGTTTTGATGATAATGATTCTAACATTGTCTTCCATCTCATACCTAGGCCGTTCATCAATATCCAAAGAGTCTCTTAAAAATTCTATGGGAATTTCTAATTCATCACTCAACTCAATAAACTCTTCCTCTTTAAATGGAGGCACCAAATTAACCCAAACACCTTGATCAGCTTTAGGAATCTCAATGGTTTGTCCGTTTACATTTTTGAAATATTGAATCATCCTTCAAGCCTTTATTGTATGCGTTATATAATGATGCTGCCTTTGAATACGAATGTTGCAGGTCCGCAAAGCCAGATATTTTGAAATTGATTTGAAGATACTTTTTCATATTCAACCGCCAATGCACCGCCTTTGGTTATGATAGACACATGGTGTAGTCCAAGTTCAACATTATGCATTGAAATTGCCGCCGCTGTAACACCCGTGCCGCAACTATAGGTTTCATCTTCAACGCCTCTTTCGTAGGTCCTCACTATTAATTGTCCATTGGTTTGCCATTCAACAAAATTGACATTAATACCATTTTGTTTATAAACATCATTGTATCTAATGGCATGGCCTGCTTGGTATACATTAAAATTTGCGAGGTCATTCACCGCTTTTACATAATGCGGTGAACCTGTATTTAAAATAAAAGCACCATCAGTAGATTGAATTTGATGGACGTCTCGCATTTTAAGTTTTACCCACCCTGTTTTTTCAATAATGGCTTCATGCGGCCCATCAGACGCAATAAACGAATAATTGGTTAATTGAATGCCCATATCCTGTGCAAATTGCGTTAAGCATCGGCCTCCATTGCCGCACATGCTGCCTTCTGCACCATCCGCATTATAGTACTTCATCTCAAAATCATAGCCTTCAGAAACATTCAACAGCATCAATCCATCTGCGCCAATACCAAATCTTCTATGGCATAGCATTGCAATCTCTGTTTGTGAGAGTTGAATGGTTTGGTGTCTGTTATCTAATAAGATAAAGTCATTACCAGTACCCTGGTATTTGTAAAAATCCAATTGCATCCTGCAATTTAAGTTGAATTAAGGAAGATGTAGTATTAATTACGATAACCCGCCTGGATATTGCTTTCGCAAACTTGTAGAATTTGATCTAGGGAATTGGTCAAATTGGCTAGCTCTTCTATTGTAAAGTGCCCCAAAGTCACCGAGATTTTCATTTGAGTTTGTATTTCGGCATACACTTTAATGAACAACTGGCTGTTTCTTTTGAGACTAGGCTTGGTATTGCTTTCTGCAATGGCTGAAAGACGATTGCAAATATTAATAATGGAGCGTCTGAGTTGAGAAGTCAACACAAATCTTTGTTGTACAGGCAACTTACAAGTAAGTCTGTATACTTCTTTTGCTACCGTAATGGCATGCTGGTAAACTGATATGTCGGGTCTTACGATGTCAGACATTAGTCAAATTTACTATCTATGATTTGTATAAAAAAATATTTATTTGCTTGAAGACAATATTTCTAAACTTTTAACGATAAGGCCCTCCACGGCTTTGCCACCATCTTTACTAAAAGTCTGTTCTACTCTATTTGCCACTATTGCACTTAAGCTTATGCAGTTATGGTTTAATAATTTTCCTAATCCGTATATGGCGCTGGTCTCCATCTCAAAATTGGTAATGCGATGGTTCCCAAATCTAAAACTGGTAAGTTGGTTAATTAAATCAGGAAATTGTAAGGGGAGTCGTAAAATTCTGCCTTGTGGGCCGTAAAATCCAGGACAGGTAACCGTAATTCCCTGATGAAATCCGGTGACAAATTCCTTTAACAGACTGGTTGCTGCGGAAGCGATATAAGGCTGTAAACCGTTATGTGCTATTTGTGTATGTGTTTGAAACGCTTGTAAAATTTGAATTTCTTCTTCGTGATTCTGCTGTTTGTAAAAATTGAGTAAGTTGTCAATACCTAAGCCATGTGTACTTGCAACAAAACTATCAACAGGGATATCGGCTTGTAAAGCCCCTGAAGTGCCCATTCTGATGATATTGAGTCTGGTGTTGGTTGGTTTGATGGTTCTGGTGTCAAAATCAATATTGACCAAAGCATCTAATTCGTTTAAGACAATATCTATATTGTCCGGGCCAATTCCAGTAGATACTACCGAGAGCCTTTTATTCCCAATCCTTCCGGTATGGGTAATGAATTCTCTGTGTTCGTATTTGCCTTCAATGCTGTCAAAATGTTTGCTCACTTCCGCCACTCTTCCGGGATCGCCTACAGTGATGATGGATGCAGCAATTTCTTCAGGTCTCACATTTAAATGATAAACTGCGCCGCGACTATTAATGATTAATTCACTTTCTCCAATTCTGGTCATATTCCTTGATTTATGGTCTAAAATTCGGGATTTTGTATTTAGAATTTTAAAATTAGTTTCTTTCCGCTATTTTTGCATCCCCGTAATTGGTCCTGTGGCCGAGTGGCTAGGCAGAGCTCTGCAAAAGCTTCTACAGCGGTTCGAATCCGCTCGGGACCTCGCAAAAGGATCACTCAAAAGAGTGGTCCTTTTTTGTACCTTGAGTGTAACTTTTGTCACTTTCTCAGTTAAATAGATTGCGCAGTTTTGCTGACTAAATTTTAATCAATGGTTATTGTTGGTTTTTTACTCGCTGCTTTAGTAGGTATTTCATTAGGCTTAATCGGCAGTGGGGGATCTATATTAACAGTTCCAATTCTGGTTTATGTAATGGGCGTAGATCCCGTATTAGCAACGGCCTATTCTTTATTTATTGTTGGATCCACTGCTTTGGTAGGTGGCATTCAAAGTGCTACCCAAAAAAGCGTTGATTTTAAAACGGTTCTAATTTTTGGTATTCCGTCAATTGCAGCAGTGTATGCTACCAGGTTATGGCTTGTGCCATTGATACCTGCTGAGATAACATCAATTGGATCATTGGTGATTACAAAGTCAATTGCCTTGATGTTATTGTTTGCTGTTGTGATGATTTTGGCTTCTGTGAGTATGATTAAACCCAACAAAAATGCTAATGTGGTTGACAATGCCCCCATGGTGTATAACTATCCAATGATTTTATTAGAAGGAACAATCGTTGGTATTTTAACTGGTTTGGTAGGCGCTGGTGGCGGTTTTTTAATTATTCCAGCTTTGGTATTATTGGCCAAAATGCCCATGAAGTTAGCTGTTGGAACCTCATTATTTATTATCGCTGCCAAATCGTTAATTGGTTTTACTGGTGATTTACAAGGTGCTCAAGTGATCGATTGGCGCTTATTGTTAACTTTTACCGCTTTTGCATTTATTGGCATATTTATTGGCATTCTTTTGTCTAAAAAAATCCCCGGTGAAAAGCTCAAAAAAGCATTCGGGTGGTTTGTCTTGATTATGGGTATTTACATCATCGTAAAGGAATTATTCTTTGGATCTGGTGGTGGCCACTAAATGCAACTAATGTTACCAAATGGGTTTAAATAGCCAAGGATATTTGCTGAATCATTATTATCATCTTTAAATTAAAACATATGTTTTTTCAACACATTTACGACAAGAGTTTAGCGCAAGCCAGTTATTTTATTGGTTGCCAAAAAGCGGGAGTAGCTGCGGTCATTGACGCCAAAAGAGATGTAGATACGTATCTTGAAATTGCGAAGGCCAATAATATGACCATCACACATATTTTTGAAACACATATTCATGCAGATTTTTTAGCGGGATCAAGAGAGCTTGCTGCATTAACAGGTGCACAATTGTATTTATCTGATGAAGGTGGAGAAGGTTGGGAATATGAATTTCCTCATGTAGGTTTAAAAGACAACGATATCGTAAAGCTGGGTAATCTAAGTTTTAAAGTGATGCATACCCCAGGTCATACGCCAGAAAGTATCAGCTTTTTATTAACGGATCATCCTGCAAGTAATGAACCAGTGATGTTGTTCACAGGAGACTTTGTTTTTGTTGGAGACATTGGCAGACCTGATTTACTTGAAAAAGCTGCAGGAATGATTGGTACGCAAGATAAAGGAGCCAAACAAATGTATCAAAGCATCAAAAAATTTAATGCGCTAGCAGATTATATTCAGGTTTGGCCAGGCCACGGTGCAGGTTCAGCTTGTGGTAAAGTATTGGGTGCTGTACCAAGTACAACAGTGGGTTATGAGAAAGCTCGGAATTGGGCATTTCAATACCCAACCGATGAAACAGGATTTGTGAAATACTTATTAGCCGATCAACCTGAGCCACCAAAGTATTTTGCTATGATGAAGCATTTGAATAAAGTGAATCGACCGCTGTTAACGGAAGTGCCAAAGCTTCAGCAATTGAAGATTGATGAAGTAAAAGCCAATATGCAAAATGGCATGAAATTATTGGATGCAAGACCAAAAGCTGCTTTTGCAGAAGGGTTTATTCCAGGCAGTTTAAATATTCAAGGCAATAATTCATTTGCTACTTGGGCAGGATGGTATTTAACCTATGATGAACCATTTATGATTTTGGCGGACGAATCAATGTTAGATGATTTAACTAGAAAGTTGATGCGGATTGGTTTAGATAATATTGCAGGTTATTTGCCTTCAGTAGAAGCATACACCCAAGCAGGTGGACAATTGGAAAAAGTAACTTTGGTTGAATTGGATGAAGCCAAAAAATTGGCGAATGATCCATCTGTGCAAGTGGTTGATTTGCGTGGGGTAGCTGAGTTTAATGCAGGGCATATTAAAGGCGCAGATAACGTATTTGTAGGCACATTGCCTAACCAATTACATAAAATTAGTAAAGACAAAAAAGTGATGATTCATTGTCAAGGTGGAGACAGAGCATCTATTGCATTTTCTATTTTGGCAAAAAATGGATTTAACAATGTGGTGAATTATTCTGCAGGCATGAATGAATGGGTGAGTACGGGTGAACCAGTCATCGTTGAATAAATCGTCCTTATAGTTTTTGAAAAAAGCTGCCCCATGAAGGCAGCTTTTTTTATGATAATACTCATTTTTTAGCCATTACTCAATAGTTAACTTTGTCATCATAAAATATAGATATATGCGTAAATCAATTGAATTTTTGAGTGTGTTAGTATTGGTTTTTTTATTGGCTTGCACCAATAGTGAACCATCAAAAGATGCTGCTGTTGCGCCAGTGAAATATGGATCACAAATGACCGTCAATCATGCTGATACAAGCCATCATTTTACAGCAGATATGGTCCAAAATAAACGCGATTTTATTTGCGGCATGCCTGTGACTGCTGGCATTGCTGATACGGCCCATTTTAAAGGAAAGGTCTACGGATTTTGTGCTGCTGAGTGTAAAGAAGCATTCTTGAAATCCCCCGAAGCATATACTGCTCAAAAGTAAATGGGCGTCTCTTAAAAGTAACTTTTGATACCAAAATACTTCAGGTTATCATAGACATTTACATATCTAATTACTTAAAATTTTGGTTATGAAAATTGAACAAATTTATACTGGCTGTTTGGCGCAAGGGGCTTATTATATTGTCTCAAATGGCGAAGCTGCAATTGTTGATCCGTTGCGTGAAACAAAACCATACTTAGACAGACTTGAAAAAGACCAAGTTAAATTGAAGTATATTTTTGAAACACATTTTCATGCTGATTTTGTGAGTGGTCATGTTGATTTGAGTCAGGCTACAGGTGCAGCCATTGTTTATGGTCCAACTGCAAAAGCATCATTTGATTGCATCACGGCAAATGATGGTGAATTATTTAAAGTAGGTGATATTACTATAAAAGTATTGCATACACCGGGTCATACAATGGAAAGCAGTACGTTCTTATTAATTGATGCGCAAGGCAAAGACCATTGTATTTTTAGCGGGGATACACTTTTCTTAGGTGATGTAGGAAGACCCGATTTGGCCCAAAAAGCAGCTAATATGACACAGGAAGCATTAGCTGGATTATTATATGAAAGTTTGTTAAACAAAATCATGCCATTGGCTGATGATGTGATTGTTTATCCAGCACATGGTGCAGGAAGTGCATGCGGAAAAAACATGATGACAGAAACGGTTGATTCACTTGGCAATCAAAAGTTGGTGAATTATGCATTAAATCAGCCAGATAAAGAAAGTTTTATTAAAGCCGTTACAGATGGTTTATTGCCACCTCCTGGTTATTTCGGGATGAATGTAGCCATGAATAAACAAGGCTATACTTCTTTCGATCAAGTGTTGAGTAATGGTACACGTGCCTTGGAAGTGGAAGCATTTGAAGTAGCTGCTGAAGAAACAGGAGCACTTATTTTAGATACCAGAGACCCTGATCTGTTTTTCAGGGGATATATTCCGCAGTCAATTAATATTGGTTTAAATGGAGATTTTGCCCCATGGGTAGGTGCATTAATCGTTGACGTGAAGCAACCCATTTTATTAGTATGTAATGATGGGATGCAAGAAGAAGCAGTGACTCGATTAAGTAGGGTTGGATTTGATCAAGTTATTGGATATCTGTCTGGTGGGTATGAAGCTTGGTTGAAAGCGGGTAAAATTGTAGATACAGTGGAAAGGATTAGTGCGCAGCTGTTTGAACAAAATTTTGATGACAATGATGACCTTGTTTTTGACATACGTCGTGAATCTGAATATACTGCAGAACATGTAAACAATGCCATTAATAAGCCTTTGTCTTATATCAATGAATGGATCAAAGAGATTGATCCACAAAAACATTTCTTTATGCATTGCGCGGGAGGATATAGAAGCATGATTGCAGCCAGTATTTTACAAGCAAGAGGGTATAGAAATTTCACAGAAATAGCAGGAGGTTATAAAGCCATTGCTGAAACCAAAGTTCCAAAAACTGATTTTGTTTGTCCATCTAAACTTTTAAACATTTAATTATGAACCAGACACATCATTATGAAGTAGATTTAGTTTGGACCAGTGATCGGAAAGGCACCATCAGTTCCCCTGTATTAAATCATTCTATAGAAGTGGCAACACCTCCAGAATTCACCAAAGGGATGCCAGGTATTTGGTCGCCAGAACATTTGTTAGTGGCTGCTGTGAATGCATGTTATATGACAACATTTTTGGCAATTGCAGAAAATTCTAAACTAGAATATCTTTCGTTGGATTGTAAAGCAATTGGGTTATTAGAACAACCCGAAGGGAAGTATCAAATAACGACGGTATTATTAAAACCAGTTTTGGTTATTACAGATGAACATCAGGCAGAAAGAGCCATGCGTATTTTAGAGAAAACCGAAAAAGCTTGTTTGATTTCAAATTCAATTAAATCTGATGTTAAATTAGATGCGATTGTTAAAATAGCACATGCATAATCGCTTCAATGCATACAGCCTAGTTGTGCTCCAATTTTCGGCTATTGGATGGCTGGTTATTGCTGCATATCCATTTCAGTTAAACCTATTGGCATTGTTGTTATGTGCCTTCGGAATAATATTAGGTGCATGGGCCATTTGGGTGATGCGTGTTAGTAAAATTAGGATCCTTCCCATCCCTCATATGGAAGCAGATTTGGTGACAAATGGGCCATATCGGTCTATTCGGCACCCAATGTATACCGCAGTATTATTGTTTACTGCTGGTCTTATTGTGGTTAATTTTTATTGGATCAACCTGTTGATTTGGGTTGGATTATGTACCGTTTTAATTATCAAATTGAATTGGGAAGAGAAAATGCTGGCAGAGAAGTTTCCTAAATACAAGTCTTACCAGAAATTTTCCTATAAATTATTCCCCTTTCTTTATTAGCAATCTGAATGGTAACTTTTGTTACCATTTTCGGCTTTTTGTAATGTTAGATTTGTATGATTATAAATGTATGCTATGAAAGAAACAATTTTGAATCATTGGAGTTTGATGCGTGTGCTTCGGTTGTTGGCTGGTATTGGCATTATGATACAGGCATTTGTTAACAGAGACAGCGTTTTTGGTATCGCTGGTTTATTGTTTACCCTCATGGCATTATTCAATACTGGATGCTGTGGTACTGGAGGTTGCTATACACCAGTTAAAAAAACCGATAACCCACAAAAAGATGTACAATATGAAGAAGTGGTTTAGTCAACATAAATTGTATTTGTTTGGAGCAATCTTGGGTGCCATTGCAGGCTATATTTATTGGCAACAAGTTGGTTGCAGTTCTGGTACTTGTGCCATCACATCAAAACCGCTCAATAGTACCCTTTATGGCGCTTTAATGGGCGCATTATTATTGGGTATGTTTCAAAAAGAATCAAGCAGTACATCAGTTTAACCTAAATTTTAGTGCAATGACTTTTAATGAAATGATACAATCAGAAAAGCCAGTATTGGTAGATTTTTTCGCAGAATGGTGTGGGCCATGTAAAATGATGTCGCCTATATTAAAAGAAGTAAAAGACCGAATGGGTGATCAAGTCACCATTATTAAAGTTGACGTTGATAAAAATCCACAGGCCGCTGCTGCTTACCAAGTTCAAGGGGTACCCACATTAATTGTGTTTAAGGAAGGACAACCCGTTTGGAGACAAAGCGGTGTGGTGCCAAAAGCGGGTTTAGTCAATATTTTAGAAAAATTTAAATAAATCAAGTTATGAGTATTTTTAGTCAATTATTTGGAGGCGGGCCTTCAGTTGATTTAACATCAAAAATCAACGAAGGTGCTTTTTTAGTAGATGTTAGAACCCCAGGCGAATTTGCTGATGGCCATGTTAAAGGCTCAGTCAATATCCCTTTGGATAATATTACCAAAGAGATTGCTAAATTCAAAAATAAAACCAGTGTTATTGTTTTTTGTAGAAGCGGTAATAGAAGTGGAATGGCCAAATCATTGTTAGAGCAACAAGGCATTAACAATGTCATAAATGGAGGCACTTGGCAAAATGTGGCTCAATTTGTTCACTAATTAATCAAGCCAAATGAACGCATTAAAAATTTTAATTCCAACTGATTTCTCTGTTCAATCTGAATTTGCTTTTCTTATGGTAAAAAAGCTTGAAGAGAAAATCAAGACTGATATTCATTTTTTGCATGTATTAGCAGTGCCTGATACTGTAACCATGGACGCCAATGGACAAATCAGTACTTGTGGAGAGATTGATATTGCTTATATCAATCAACAAAAAGACATTGCAGAAAGACAATTGGCCAGTTTGAAACAAATCTATGGAGCGCAAATTCAAACACATTTGGTTTTAGGAAAGCCAACCAATGCCATTGTTCAATTCGCAAATACCCATCAAGTAGATTTAATCGTCATGGGTACAAAAGGAGCATGGGGAATAAAAGAAAAAATATCTGGTAGTTCTACGCAAATGGTAGCAAGAAAATCTGCTATACCAGTTTTGTCTTTAATGTGTGATAGGTCTGACTTAAGCATTAATCATTTGTTATTGGTTCATGATTTCTCTAAACCAACAAAAGAAGATTTAAGCCTAATGCAAAAAATTTTGGTAGCGTTTAATCCTACCCTTCATTTTTTACAAATTGTCTCTGGGGATATTCATGCAGTTAAAGATCAAATTGAATTAAATATGGCACATTTTGCACATTTAAATGCCATCAACAGTTTTGAATGTCATATTGTGAACGATAAAGATGTGGAAAATGGGGTCATTCATTTTAATCAAATGATGAATATGGATATCATTTGTATTGGTACGCATGGGAAAGCGGGTTTACTGCATCAAAGTGCTACAGAAAAATTGATCAATCATTTATTTAAACCAATTATTTCATTTCATTTAAAGTAATCAGATATCTATATGCGTGAATTAATTACACAAACATGGGCATGGTGGTTTTCTGGTGCCATGATTGCAAGCATCATGTTTTTCCTTCTGTATTTTGGACAATCCTTTGGATTCTCTTCAAATCTGCGCACTATTTGTGCCGCGGCAGGATTAGGTAAAACCAATAAATTTTTTGATTTTAATTGGAAGGCCCAAACTTGGAATATTGTTTTTTTAATCGGCTCCATCATTGGTGGATTTATTGCAGCCCAGTTTTTATCAGATGGGGGCCCTGTCAATATTTCAAATGCAACCATTCAGGATTTAAGTAAAATGGGCATTGCGGCACCTGAATCTTTGCAGCCAAAGGAATTATTTGGGTGGGATGCTGTATTCACGGTTAAAGGTTTTTTAATCTTAGCCCTTGGTGGTTTAATGGTAGGGTTTGGGTCTAGATATGCGGGAGGTTGTACCTCTGGTCATGCCATCAGTGGGTTATCAAATTTACAACTGCCATCTTTAATTGCAGTAATTGGTTTCTTTATTGGAGGATTGGTGATGACTTATTTAATAATGCCTTTAATATTATAATAGATGAAGTTGATTAAATTTTTATTATTAGGAATAGTATTTGGCATTGTGATGGCAAAATCTGAAGCAGTGTCTTGGTTTAGAATTCAAGAAATGTTTCGATTTCAAGCATTTCATATGTATGGCATTATTGGAACTGCGGTAACATTAGGCGTTATTGGTGTTGCCATTATTAAGCAATTCAATATTCGTGATTTTCATGGCAACCCCATTCTTTTCTTGCCAAAAGACAAATCTGTTGCCAGATATTTAATTGGTGGGATCATTTTTGGATTAGGCTGGGCTTTAAGTGGGGCATGCCCAGGTCCGATGGTTGTAAATATTGGCTATGGCTTTTTATCGATGATCATTGTGTTCTTTTTTGCCATTGTAGGGACTTACCTATATGGCGTGTTAATGAAAAAATTGCCACATTAATTAACAAGCACATTGCTCATGGAACCAAAGAAACCATTTAAGAAAGAACAACGATTAATCAAAATGATACAGCGCATGCTGAATCTGATTATTGTGTTAATCATCAGTATTGTGTTGTTGCCTTTGGTTATTTATTATGCTGATACCATTGCTGGATGGCTCAAGTCATCTAATAAAATTGCATTAACACCCGCTTCCCCTGAAACGCAATTGGAAAACAATCAACAATCTAAAGTTGCAAGAGCTTATTGGCAACCTAAAGCATTGGATCTGATAACCGACCCAGAAAAAAAAGAACAAGTGTACTATGGTCGAGAGTTAATAGCACACACCGCAAAATATTTAGGACCCAATGGTTCTGTGCTACAAATAAGCAATGGACAAAATTGCCAGAATTGCCATTTACAAGCTGGCACATTGGTTTATGGCAATAATTACGGGGCCGTGGCTGCTTCATATCCTAAGTTTAGAACTAGAAGTGGTAGCTCAGAAAATATTTATAAACGGATCAATGATTGTTTTGAAAGAAGTTTGAATGGTACTGCGTTAGATACAACTAGCAAAGAAATGCAGGCCATCGTAGCTTATATCAATTATATAGGATCAAATGTACCTAAGGGTGAAAATGCCAATGGGTCAGGATTAAAAGCGCTTGCATTTTTAGATCGAGCAGCCGATCCTATAAAAGGACAATTGGTTTATGAAACCAAGTGCCAGAGCTGTCACCAAGCCAATGGTGAAGGGGTGTTAAATCCTGATAAGGTAGAATACAGTTACCCACCTTTATGGGGTAAAAATAGTTTTAATGATGGTGCAGGGTTATTTCGGATTAGTAATTTTGCAAAGTACATTAAGTACAATATGCCTTTGGGCGTTACACATGAAAACCCTCAATTGTCTGATGAAGACGCATGGGATGTTTCTGCATATGTACTAAGTAAACCTAGAAAGCATTTGTCTGTACCCAAGGATTGGCCAGATATTTCTAAAAAACCCATCGATCATCCGTTTGGCCCTTATGCAGACAAATTTAGTCCTGCACAACATAAATATGGTCCATTTAAACCAATGCAATCATATTAGATGGTCCTGCTACTTTGCTCACGCAAGTTACAGGGGTTGATTATTCACTTAGATAAAGCGAAAATTATTCATGATGCGGCTGATATTTTTTTCTATAACAGTTTTGTTATGGTGTAGCGATGCATTTTCCCAACACCAAGAACTCATCACTAAACCTGATATGTGGAAAGGAAAAAAAGACCTTACAATTGACACATCTTCTCTTTTACACGCATTTAAGTCGGGTACAGTGAATGGACATTTTAGATATTTTTTTATGACAACTGATAATGCAAAGGGGTTGTCAGATTTTTATGCCAACGCGGTAGGTGGGGGTATACGTTTTGAAACAGCCAGATTCAAAGGGTTTCAGTTTGCTGTCAGTGGTTTTTATATTTTCAATATCGGCTCATCGGATTTAACCAAAAAAGATCCGCTCAGTGGCCAAACCAGCAGGTTTGAAACGCCTTTATTTGATGTTGAAAATCCTACTAATACCAATGATTTAGATCGATTAGAAGAGTTATACCTCAAATACAATTATAAACAATCAACGGTTGTTTTAGGAAGACAGTTAATCAATACGCCGTTTATCAATTTGCAAGATGGCAGAATGCGCCCAACCGGTGTTGATGGACTTTGGATGGTCATCAATGCGTTGCCCAAAACTAAAATTGAAGGTGGTTTGTTGTATGCCATTTCTCCGAGGGGTACTGTAAAGTGGTATGGTGTTGGGGAGTCAATCGGTGTTTATCCATCAGGGGTAAATGTTGATGGTACTAAGTCTGACTATTCAGGCAATGTAGAAGCCAGTAACCTTTGGCAAGTCGGCATACATCATGAACCCACTAAACAAGTTCAATTGCATGCATGGAATTTGTATTTGCCAAATGTGTTTAATACGGCAATGATTCAAGCAGACTATCAATTACCTTCCAATTTAGCGCACCATCACTATTATACTTCATTTCAATTGGTCAAACAGCATGCCCTTGGGAATGGCGGTAATCATGATCCCTCAAAAAGGTATATGGAAAAAAACAGTAGTGCTTTAAGTTTTGGTGCAAGATTGGGTTATAAGTCCCCTGTTTGGGATCTGTCCTTGAACTATAATCGCATTACCAATGAAGGCAGATATTTAATGCCAAGAGAATGGGGGAGAGATCCATTTTTTACGTTCATGCCAAGAGAACGTAATGAGGGTTTTGGAAACGTGCAAGCCTTCGTAGTCAAAGCGGCGTATAAAATCCCTCAGAAACAATGGACAGTCAATTTAGCTGCAGGGTATTTTAAATTGCCTGATGTAACTGATACAAAATTGAATAAATATGGCCTGCCGTCTTATATTCAAGTGAATGCAGATATTCGATATGCTTTTGCTGGTTTCTTTCAAGGATTGGATGCACAGTTACTCATTGTTAGCAAAATGAATCAGGGCGAATTGCACAATCAGCCGAAATACGAAATCAATAAAGTGAATATGGTTCTGTATAACTTTGTACTCAACTACCATTTTTAATCATGAATAGAAACGTAACACCTTTTGACGCGATTTTTGAACCAGCATTGGTGACTGAAATGTATCAGTTTGGCGAAGTCAGACAATTCAATGAGGGAGATTTAATCATGGATTATGGTAAGTATATTCGATATATGCCTTTAATATTAAAAGGCACCATTAAAGTCTTGCGCAAAGACGACAATGGGAAAGAAATATTGCTGTACTATTTGTCTAACAATGAAAGTTGTTCAATGGCTTATAGTTGTTGTGTAGAAGCCAAAAAAAGTGAAGTGAAAGCTATTGCAGAAGAAGCTGTTGAATTATTGGCTATTCCACATATTAAATTAGAAGAGTGGCTTTGTAAATATCCTAGTTGGAAAAATTATATCATGCGCAGCTTCAATGATCGCTTTTTAGAATTGCTTAAAAATATTGAATCCATTGCTTTTCACAAATTAGATGAACGTTTGATTGCCTACTTGCGCGAAAAAAAACAAGTTACTGGATCCAGTGTGATCAAAGCGTCTCATTATTTGATAGCAGATGAATTGGCTACATCTAGAGTGGTCATCTCAAGATTGTTAAAGCAATTGGAAAACGATGGCCGCATTTTATTATACAGAAATGAGATTAAGTTGCTGAAAGACTTTTAAGTTAACTTTGCCGGACAATTAATACAATGAAGCATTCTCAAACCATCGGATTTTTGGCGGTAATCATGGCAATTTTAGTCTGTTTTATGCCATGGGTCATCATCGAAAGCAAAGCAATTACCATTACTGGATTTAAAGCAGAAGGAACCAGATTTGGTAGACCAGGTATGTTTATTGTTTACATGGGGATTACAGCCGCCGTGTTGTTTTTGATTCCTAAAATTTGGGCCAAACGCGTCAATGTATTTTTAACCGCGATGGTATTTGCATGGGCTGTTAGAAATTACTTAATTCTTACCACCTGTAATGGTGGAGAATGTCCGAAAAAACAAATAGGATTATTCCTCCTACTTGCTTTCTCGGCTATTACAATGGTTATGTCTTTCTTACCTAAGATAGATCTTTCAAAGCAGCGTCAATAATTGCAACACATTCTAAAATTTGTGCTCGAGTAATCACCAATGGTGGTGCAAAACGTATTTTGTCGCCATGGGTTGGTTTGGCCAATAATCCTTTTTCTTTCAAGATTAAGCAAAGCTCCCATGCTGCATCAGGATTAGGATGATTGATCACAACCGCATTCAACAAACCTTTGCCACGAATGGTTTTAATATAAGGTGAAGCCAATTTGGCCAATTCATCTCTTAATAGTTGTCCCATTGCTGTTGCATTCTCTGCAAGGTTCTCTTCTTTAATCACGGTTAAGGCGCTCATCGCTACAGCACAGGCCAATGGATTGCCGCCATAGGTAGACCCATGCTCACCTGGCTTAATATTCATCATAATAAAATCATCAGCTAATACAGCTGAAACGGGTAAAACGCCACCACTTAACGCTTTGCCAAGAATTAATATATCAGGTCTTACGCCTTCATGATCACAAGCCAATAATTGGCCAGTTCTTGCTAAACCTGTTTGTATTTCATCCGCAATAAACAATACATTGTATTGTGTACATAGTGCACGAACTTTTGTAAGATAGCCTTCGTCTGGAATAACCACACCTGCTTCACCCTGAATGGGCTCTACCATAAATGCTGCAACATTTGGGTCTTGCAAAGCCTGCTCTAACGCCGGAATATTGTTGTATGGTACCAATTCAAAGCCTGGCATAAACGGACCAAATTGGTGGTAGCTACTGGGGTCGGTTGAAGAAGAAATTGCCGCCATCGTCCTTCCCCAAAAATTGCCCTGTGCAAAAATGATTTTGGCTTTATTGTCTTCAACACCCTTTTTAGCATATGCCCATCTGCGTGCCAGTTTAATGGCGGTTTCGCCACCTTCTACACCAGTATTCATTGGCAAAACTTTATCGTATCCAAAATAGTTTGCAATAAATTGCTCGTATTCGCCTAATAAATTGTTGTGGAAGGCACGGGATGTAAGTGTGAGTTTTTGTGCTTGTTCAATCAAGCTGTTAATGATACGAGGATGGCAATGGCCTTGATTTACAGCAGAGTAACCACTCAAAAAGTCGAAGTATCGTTTACCTTCTACATCCCATAAAAAAACACCTTCACCTTTTTCTAAAACTACGGGGAGTGGATGGTAATTGTGTGCACCGTATTGTTCTTCAAGTTCTAAATATGCAGCAGTCACTGGCGATAATAACGCAGTTTCCATTGGTTAAATTTTTAAAATAAATAAACGCTTAAACCTTCTTGAAAGGTTTAGCAATAAAATAAATGGGAATAAAAAATAGGCAAGGATTATCTAGTACCCGCAGGATGGTCTAGAAAGTCTAGGTTAAATTGGAGAAAATGCATATTTAACATGGTTGCAAGATAATTAATTATATTCAATACCAAATTCATTTGTATGCGCATCTTGAAATATGTATTTATTGTATTGGTGGTATTGTTAGGCGCTTTGTCTGCTTATGCCGTTTTATTTGATAAAACCTATTTATTTAAAGCGGTCTATCATAATTTTTCCGCCATTGATGACTATAAAATTTTTAACAATCAAACAGTGGCTAAAGCCAAGCAGGACAAGCCTTGGCCGCTTGCCAATCAATACAACAAACTAGCTTATCCAGACAGTTTAAATCAGCTATTGGAATCACTAAGAACGGTTGGGGTCTTAATGATTAAAAACGATTCAATTGTGTTTGAAAAATATTGGGATGGCTACAGCGACAGTTCATTATCGGGGTCATTTTCAATGGCCAAGAGCATTACCAGTATTTTAATTGGTGTGGCCATTAAAGAAGGGAAAATACAATCAGTGGAGCAACCTGTTGGAGATTTTATTCCTGAGTTTGCTGATGGCGAAAAAGCGGCTGTTAAAATTAAAGATTTGTTGACCATGAGTAGTGGTACCGACTGGAATGAAAGTTACTGGAATCCATTGGCAGTAACAGCTGAAGCCTATTATGGTGCAGACTTGTATAAAACTGCCACCCAAGTAAAAATGGTGAATCAACCAGGAACTTTGCATAAATACAAAAGTGGTGATACGCAGTTATTGGGGTTGATTTTAGAAAAAGCAACAGGCCAATCTGTAGGTGATTATGCAGCTAAACATTTATGGCAACCACTTGGTGCAAGTCATGATGCACTCTGGAGTACAGATACTAAAGATGGCCATACAAAGGCATTCTGCTGTTTTAATACCAATGCCCGTGATTTTGCAAGAATCGGGAAGTTCATGCTTGATACTGGTAAAATAAATGGGGTACCAATTATTGATTCTGCTTATTGGAAACAATCCATCACAGCCTGTCAAATCAAAGACGATAAGGATTTGGCTTGCATCTATTATGGCTACCAATGGTGGATAGATCCGCAACACCCAGAGATCTTTTATGCAAGAGGTATTTTGGGGCAATACATTATAGCCATTCCTTCTAAAAAAATGATCATTGTTCGATTGGCACATAAAGCCTCTAAAGAGCGGGTGTTGACGGTACCAAAGGAAGTTAGGGCATTAATTAATTGGGGATTGAATAGTTAATTATTTTGATTGTACTTTCGCCAAAACCCTGATTTTGAGCCCATCGGTTGCAGTAGTGATATTAAATTACAATGGACAGAAACACCTTGCGCAATTTTTGCCTTCGGTGGTGGGCAGTGATTACCCCAACTTGCAAATTGTTGTTGCAGACAACGGGTCAACGGATGATTCAATTAGGTTTGTGCAACAAACCTATCCACAGATTCAGATTCTAGATCATCATACCAATGAAGGATTTGCTGGGGGCTATAATTGGGCATTGAAAAGGGTAGAAGCCGATTACTATATTTTATTGAACTCAGACGTGCAAGTCAGTTCTAATTGGATTAAGCCAGTCATTGAATTAATGGAACAAAACCAATCAATTGCGGCTGCACAACCCAAAATGCGTGCATTTCATGAGCCAGCATTATTTGAATACGCTGGAGCAGCAGGTGGTTGGATTGATTACTTAGGCTATCCATTTTCCAGAGGACGAGTTTTTGATATTTGTGAGACCGATCATGGACAATACAATCAGCATGCCCCCATCTTTTGGGCTTCTGGTGCAGCTATGTTTGTTCGAGCAAGGGTTTTCCATGAAATGAATGGGTTTGATCCTTATTTTTTTGCGCATCAAGAGGAAATTGATTTGTGTTGGCGCATGCAATTGGCGGGTTATACAATCATGGCTTGTCCTGAATCAGAAGTTTTTCATGTGGGTGGGGGTACGCTGCCTAGAGGTGGTAGAAAAGTCTTCTTAAATTTTAGGAATAACCTCATCATGTTGGCTAAAAATCTGCCATTTAATGAATTGATTTGGAAACTGCCTTTTCGGTTTGGTTTGGATGCTATTTCAGCTTGGAAAGGGTTATTATCTGGCGATATTTATTTTTTCACTGCTATCATGAAAGCGCACTTGGCATTTAGTTGGTGGTTTATCACGCGATTCTGGTCAGCTAAACAAGTGCATAAACCAATGCTGTCGCTGCAAGGCGTTTACCATGGTTCAGTTGTGTGGAACTATTTTGTTCGGAATAAAAAACGATTTATAGAAATTATATCCACAAAGGGATGATAATTTTAATTGCTTACCCTATTTTTGCAATGCAATAATCTACTATGTCACAGGAAATATTAGAACACAAAGAAAAAGACATTAAGAATAACTGGGTGAATTCTTCCAGATTCTTATTTTACCTACAAGTATTTTGCATTTTAGCGTTTGTATTAGGCGGTTGTTACCGTATGTACAACCAACGTTACAAGGGAAAACCTAAAGTGGAAGTACAAAGTAGTTCTAAATACAAGCCCGAGTATAAATAGTCTAAAAAAAATTTTGTTATGAACTAGATATTGCTATTTTTGCACTCCCAATTTAGTTCTTACAAACCGCGGAAGTAGCTCATTTGGTAGAGCACGACCTTGCCAAGGTCGGGGTGGCCGGTTCGAGCCCGGTCTTCCGCTCAAAAAAAATCCCGCTCATTTTGGGTCGGGATTTTTTCATGGCAGCCCCGGTGGTGGAATTGGTAGACACGCAGGACTTAAAATCCTGTTCGCCGCAACGCGAGTAACGGTTCAACTCCGTTCCGGGGCACAAAGCCTCTTCAGATTTTTGGAGAGGCTTTTTTATTTGGGTAACGTGGCAAACTTGTTTGCCAAAGTGAACCAAATAAAAAAGCCCACATCGCTGAAAGCGATGTGGAGGCTTTGAGTAAGACCAATTATTTGGTAATCAGCGAGCGAAGCGAGCTAATCCGTTCCACTAATCAATTTTACAATGATCTCAGCGAGCTAATCCGTTCCAATCTAATTAATAATCTATTCCAGAATTCTTACTGATCAAATTGATTCGGCCATTTCGCTTTCATGCCAGCAGCTTTTTCTTCAACAGCATGTTTCATATCTGTTTTGTATTGGGCCATTTTCTCTGCGATGCCAGCATCAAAAGCACCGATGATTTGAGCGGCCAAGAGTCCAGCATTTTTAGCAGCATTTAATGCCACTGTTGCTACAGGTACGCCATTGGGCATTTGCAAAATTGATAAAACAGAATCCCATCCATCAATCGAGTTAGACGATTTAATTGGAACACCAATGACTGGTAAAGTTGTAACTGATGCAACCATGCCTGGTAAATGCGCAGCACCCCCAGCCCCAGCAATAATGACTTTTAAACCTCTGTGTGCTGCAGATGACGCATAGTTCATCATTCTTTGTGGCGTTCTGTGAGCAGATACAACGGTTAATTCAAATGAGATGCCCATCTCATTTAAAACAGAAGCGGCTGCTTCCATTACACCCAAATCACTATCGCTTCCCATGATGATGCCTACCTGCGGTTGAGTATTCATAGTCTGTATTTATTGCGTTAATTGTCGTTTGTAAAGTTGAACGGTATTTTCTAATCCAAGATAAATGGCGTCACAAATTAATGCATGACCAATACTCACTTCATCTAGCCATGGAATTTCTTTGCTAAAATATCCCAAATTAAATCTGTCTAAATCGTGCCCAGCATTTAATCCCAAACCCAATGTACGAGCGGCTTCTGCTGCTGCTTTAAATGGCGCAATGGCTGCTTCTTTATTGCCCGCAGCAAATACTTGTGCATAAGATTCAGTATACAATTCAATACGATCTGTACCGGTAGTGGCAGCTGCTTCAACCATAGAGACATCAGGGTCAACAAAAATGGACACCCGAATGCCTGCTTGCTTAAATGTGGCAATGATTGTTGTTAAATAGGCTTGGTGTTCAATGGTATTCCATCCGTGATTACTGGTCAGTTGTCCTAATGCATCAGGTACCAAAGTCACTTGCGCTGGCTTAGATGCCAATACTAGGTCTACAAATTTTTGTTCGGTAGGGTTCCCTTCAATATTGAATTCGGTATGCAACACTTTTTTTAATGCATATACGTCTGCATAACGAATATGTCGTTCGTCTGGTCTGGGGTGAACCGTGATCCCATCGGCACCAAATTGTTCTATATCTAGAGCAGTCTTGATTAAGTCAGGATTATTCCCGCCTCTGCTGTTTCTTAAAGTAGCCAGTTTATTGATGTTGACACTTAGTTTTGTCATGGCACAAATTTACTTAAACTATTCGCATATCAACTTTTGCTGTTTAGCTTTGTTTATATAATATGAACTATCCATCACTCGAAGCTTGTTTAATTGATTTGGAGAAAAACGGTCAATTGATTCGAATAAAAGAATCTGTTGATCCATATTTAGAAATGGCTGCCATTCATTTGAGGGTATATGAGGCCAAAGGCCCAGCACTTTTATTTGAAAATGTGAAGGGCAGTAGGTTCAGGGCCGCATCCAATATTTTCGGCACACTTGAAAGATCAAAATTCATTTTCAGAGACACTATTGCATCCGTTCAACAATTGATTGAACTCAAAAACGATCCTATTAAAGCCATTAAATCTCCATTGCAGAATGCTTCTGCGGCTTTGGCGGCATTAAAAGCGTTGCCTTTGAAGAATCCTTGGAATAAACCAGTGATGTATGAAGAAATCAAGATCAGTGATTTACCCTTGATTCAGCATTGGCCAATGGATGGTGGTGCATTTGTAACATTGCCACAAGTATATACAGAAGACATTGAGCAGCCAGGCATTATGAAGTCTAACTTGGGCATGTATCGCATTCAGTTAAATGGGAATGATTATATCAAAGACAAAGAAATCGGTTTACACTATCAATTGCATAGAGGCATTGGGGTACACCAAACCAAGGCCAACGCCCAAGGGCAACCTTTAAAAGTCAGTTGTTTTGTTGGAGGCCCACCGTCGCATACATTGTCTGCTGTAATGCCCTTACCAGAAGGCATTAGCGAAATGACTTTTGCAGGCGTGTTGGGTGGAAGAAGATTCCGGTATACTTATGAAGATGGGTATTGCATCAGTACCGATGCCGACTTTGTAATCACTGGAGAAGTATATCCTGGTGAAAACAAGCCAGAAGGCCCATTTGGGGATCACTTGGGTTATTATAGTTTGAAACACGATTTCCCCTTAATGAAAGTGCATAAAGTGTACGCCAAAAAAGACGCTATCTGGTCATTTACTGTTGTTGGAAGGCCCCCTCAGGAAGACACCAGTTTTGGGGAGTTGATACATGAAATAACCGGTGCAGCTATACCGCAAGAAGTGCCCGGATTAAAAGAAGTACATGCGGTAGACGCAGCAGGCGTTCATCCCTTATTATTGGCTGTTGGCAGTGAACGCTATACGCCTTATACACCTACCAAACAACCAGCGGAATTGTTAACCATTGCCAATCATGTATTGGGCACCGGGCAGTTGAGTTTGGCTAAGTTTTTATTTATTGCAGCCGACGATACCAATCAATTGAAAGCACATCACGTGTTCGATTTCATGAAATATGTATTGGAAAGAATCAACTTGCAAAGGGATGTGCATTTTTATACAAACACAACTATTGATACATTAGATTATTCTGGAACAGGCTTAAATACTGGTAGTAAAGTGGTGTTGGCTGCATATGGCGAACCAATCCGCGAATTAGCTACAGAAGTGCCAGGGATATTAAAAGCGCTAAAGGCTTTTGAGCAGCCAACAGTTGTAATGCCTGGGGTCATTGCCATCAAAACCAAGCCATTTACCAATTATGCAACGGTTATTGAAGAGATGCAAATGCTTAACGATCAATTGCAGGATGCGGTTGATCAATTAAAGCAAGTAGCTATTTTAGTAGTATGCGACGACTCAGAATTTGTGGCCGCCAATATGCGCAATTATTTGTGGGTGACGTATACCCGTTGCAATCCTTCACACGATATGCATGGGATCAAAGCTTCGGTGGTCAATAAACATTGGGGCTGTGAGGGGCCATTGGTCATTGATGCCAGAATTAAACCACACCATGCGCCACCTGTAGAAAAAGATCCAGCTGTTGAAAAACGGATTGACCGGCTTTTTGCTAAGGGCGGAAGTTTGCATAATATCGCATAAATCCACTTATATATGCGGTTATTTGCGTATTTTAGGTGAAATTGTTCCATATGAACCAATACATTGCCCAATTAGCCCGTATGGGAGCTGCCGAAAAAAGAACCATTTTGGGTTTAATGAGTGGCACGTCATTGGATGGCCTTGATTTGGCATTATGCGACATTTCGGGGAATGGCATGGAAACGGATGTGGTATTGAAACAATTTACCACTGTGCCTTTTGAGCCAGCTTTTAAAGCCGCGATTCGATCTGTTTTTTCAAAGAAAACAGTTGATTTTGAACAACTCTGTTTATTGAATCCTTGGGTTGGCGAACAACATGCTGCTATTATTTTAGATACGTTGAATGCCTGGGGGATTAAACCCGCCGAAGTGGATTTAATCGCCAGTCATGGCCAAACTGTGTATCATGCCCCTAAAATTTTGCACGGAAACCCCAATTTTGGAAATGGCACATTGCAAATTGGGGATGGTGATCATATTGCAGTAAAAACGGGCATTATTACCATCAGTGATTTTAGACAAAAACATATTGCAGCTGGCGGCGAAGGTGCACCACTGGCGGTTTACGGCGATTATTTTATTTTCAGTAAAAGGGAAGAAGACCGCATCATGTTGAATATTGGCGGTATAGCAAATTATACATTTTTGCCGGGAAGTTTAGATGCATCCAAGATCTTTAGTACCGATACTGGTCCGGGTAATACGCTCATGGACCAATTAGCCCAACAATATTTTGACCAAGCATTCGATCAGGATGCGGCCATAGCCAAACAAGGGACAGTTAATGAAGCTTTATTAGCCACCCTAAAAACGGATGATTTTTTTACAAAACCTTTCCCCAAAACAACAGGACCCGAATTGTTTAATTTGGTTTATCTAGAAAATGCCATTCAAGCGTCGGGTCAATCAGGTATTTCGGCATATGATATCATGGCCACGTTAAATCGATTAACGGCGCAAACCATTGTAGAAGCCATTGAAAAAGGGCAGGCCATGATTGGGAATGATGCATTGGCCATTTACAGCAGTGGTGGAGGCATGCACAATCCATTATTGATGGAACAGATAAAAGCAGGATTACCAGCTGCACGTTTTTATACAACCGATACTTTACAAATTAATCCAGATGCCAAAGAAGCGGTCTTATTTGCTGTTTTGGCCAATGAACATGTTGCTGGTGGATCTGTACATATTGGAGGTGGTAAAGCAGGTATTCCGGCAGTCACCATGGGTAAAATCAGTTTCCCGCAATAAAAAAGCCGCCCCTTTTGGGAACGGCCTCCTTCTTAAACCAAATTGCGCCTCTTAACTATTTTCTAGAATTAGAGAAAATGCTGACTTCTCCGTATTCAGTGATGGCCAAAACCAAATATGATTGTTCTGTGGTCATTGACACATAGTAGGTTAACTCATTGTAGTTGTCAGTAAAGGCAATACATTCTTGTAAAGCATAGGTTGGGAATGTATATTTACTGGTAATGGTTTTAATAGCATTCTTTGGCAACTTGTCAAAATCTTGATATCGGGTAGTTCCGATTAAATCGCCTGAGGTATTATAATATACTTCAACTTTTTTCTCTTCTACTAAAACACTGGCTTTTTCAAAGTTGGCAGCAGTTTTCCATTGAACGCTGGTAACTTTACCTAATAAATTGCTCAATTGACCTTTGTCAGTTGAAAGTTGGTTTGTAGTAGCAAAACTGCTGGTACTTACTAAGATGGCAGCTGCAAATAAAATCTTTTTCATGTTGTTTATTTTGTGTGTGTTATTTAAATTTTACAAGTCAAAACTACTCGCTTGCATATATCAGACGAAGCGGATTGTGATAGGTTACATGCCTTAAGGGGGCAATTAGATGAGTGGTAAACGCAACGGTGAACAGGTTTTGACTATTTTGTCTGAATGCCTTTACTGTATTAGGTTTGAGGGTATTTGTTCAAAAAATGTTAAGGCAAATATTGCTGTGATGAAAATTGTTAAGGCCGTTTTCACACTTGATAAATGGCGGCCGATTTCAGTTTTTATGGGTTAATTTTGAAAAAAAAGGAAAAAAACCTTTTTTAGACTTGGTATTTTGGTGGATTTACTTACCTTTGCCGTCCGAAAAAATCGGAAAAAAACATTTGAGTCATGGCAAGAGTATGTCAGATAACCGGTAAAAAGCCAATAGTTGGTAACAGTGTTTCTCACTCAAACATTAAAACCAAGCGTCGTTTCTTACCTAATTTGCAAAAAAAGCGCTTTTTCTTCGCAGAAGAAGACCGTTGGGTAACAATGAAAGTGTCAACTGACGCTCTCAGAACCATTAATAAAAATGGTCTTAGTACAGTAATCAAAGAAATGAGAGCCAACGGCGCTAAAATCTAACTAAACAAGTAAACTACCTACAAAATGGCAAAGAAAGGTAACAGGGTTCAAGTAATATTAGAGTGCACTGAGCATAAGACCAGCGGTCAGGCCGGTACAAGTCGTTATATTACTACCAAGAATAAGAAAAATACGCCTGAGCGTATTGAATTGAAGAAATTCAACCCAATTTTGAAAAAAGTAACCGTTCATAAAGAAATCAAATAATCATGGCTAAAGTAGCTTCCAAAAACGCGAAAGTAAAAGACTTAAAAGCAGCAGCTGAAGCAAAGAACTGGACTAAAGTGATTAAGGCTGTTCGTAGCCCTAAGTCTGGTGCTTATACTTTCAAAGAGCAAATCATTCACAAAGACAAAGTGAACGAGTTCATTTCTGCGAAATAGTTTCTTGTCGTTAAACTAATTAAAGCTTCCTTCATCATCGTCGGAGGCTTTTTTGTATTAAACCATAAATACTGAGGTCATGGGTTTTTTTGATAAATTATTTGGGAAAAAGGAAAAGGAAAGCTTAGATCAAGGTTTGCAAAAAACCAAAGAAGGCTTCTTATCAAAAATCACCAAAGCAATTGCCGGAAAAACCACTATTGATGATGAAGTACTGGATCAGTTGGAGGAAGCCCTGATTAGCTCAGACGTAGGCGTAGAGACGACGCTCAAAATTATTAAACAAATTGAGCAAAGAGCTAAAAATGATAAGTATCTCAATACCAGTGAATTAAACACGATACTTCAACAAGAAATTGCATCTGTTTTGGTAGATGCACCTGCTGATTCACTCCAAGGGTTTTCAATACCAGATGGGAAAAAACCTTATATTATCTTGGTCGTTGGCGTGAATGGTGTAGGTAAAACCACCACCATTGGAAAGTTGGCGGCTCGTTTTAAAGCGGAAGGTCATTCAGTTATTCTGGGGGCTGCTGATACATTTAGGGCTGCGGCTGTAGATCAATTAACCATTTGGAGTGAAAGGGTGGGTGTGCCAATCGTGAAACAATCCATGGGTTCAGATCCAAGCGCTGTGGCATACGATACAGTGGCCAGTGCGGTTGCCAAACAAGCTGATATTGTGTTAATTGATACCGCTGGTCGCTTGCACAATAAAGCACATTTGATGGATGAACTCAACAAAATTAAACGTGTAGTTCAAAAAGTTGTACCTGATGGACCGCACGAAGTGTTGCTGGTTTTGGATGGTTCTACGGGGCAAAATGCCATTGAACAGGCCAGACATTTTACCGCCACCACCAATGTCACTGCTTTGGCCATTACTAAATTAGATGGTACAGCCAAAGGGGGAGTAGTATTGGCCATTGCCGATCAATTCAATATTCCTGTTAAGTATATTGGGGTTGGGGAAAAAATTGAGGACTTAATTATCTTTAACAAAGAAGCTTTTGTTGACACATTATTTTCTATTCAAAAATAAATACGATGAAAAAAGGACTACTTGTATTTGCTATTGCAGCTTTGACTGCTTCTAACGCCAATGCGCAATTAGGCAATGTATTAGACAAAGCAAAGGCAGTAACGAGTGCTGCAGGATTTGATGTAAACAGCTTGGCCAGCGGCATTATGGGCAAATTATCGCCTGAATTGGCTCTTACGGCAGCTCAAAAGCCTAAAGTAGCAGCGGCTGTAACCGATTATTTGACGCAAAAGGCTCAGTTTGTTACCAAGCAGAAAAGCAATCCTGCTGAATATGCGCAGCGCCAGTCAGGTATTTTTCAAGGGTTGAAATCTAAATTGACTGGGATTTTATTGAAAAACCAAATGAATAAGTTTTTAGGATTAAAACCAGCTACAAACGACCCAGCCAATTTATTGTCTCAATTATTCTTCTAAAAAGTATAACGAACAGCTAGGCCACCCCAACCGCCTTCAAAATAGTTATACCCAATAATATTAAAGGAGGGCTGCCAATCAAAACTTAGATTGAGCGGTGCTCCTTTAATTTTGTAATCTAATCCTAGTACCCCATCAATGCCAATGGCTAATCCGCCGGATCTGTTGGGAAATCTATTTTTCCAATTCTCGCTCCAGATACCAATATGTCCACCACCGCCTACATACCATTGCAAGCCTTCAACGCTGGCGATTGGATAGTGTAATTCATATAATCCCGTTAGTCTAAATCCATCAGAAGATATATATCCTAACCCTTCAATAGCTCTGCCATTTCCAATAAAATGTTTGACTGATACCGCACCTGGATATACTTTAACCCCCAACGCTGTTTGGTAATCGGTGCCCTTGTTTTGAGCATTGGCTGTAATCCCCATCCATAACAATGTCATGCTTAAAAGGAGTTGTTTCATAATTGTAGTTTTTTGTATTGCCAACAAAATCATGCCAATCATCAACTGAAGTCGTAAAAAAAATGTTAAGCTGCTGAATAGTTCCATGTATTTATAATTAGGTTTGTAATATGTACTCATTTAAAGCATTAGTAGAAAAGTTTAGTGAAGGATTTGCGAGTGCTCATTTTCCAGAAGCGCCAGCCACATTGTATGATCCTTGTAATTATTTTTTAACCATTGGCGGAAAACGCATCAGACCCATTTTGTGTTTGATGGGGAATGAACTCTTCAATGATATTGATAAGGACGCCTATCAATTGGCTACAGCCATTGAGCTGTTCCACAATTTTACATTAATTCACGACGATATCATGGATGCTGCCGCCTTAAGAAGAGGGATGGAAACGGTGCATACCAAATACAATACCAATACGGCTATTTTATCAGGTGATGTGATGATGATTCAAGCCTATGAGTATCTCAATAAAATCAATGGGCCCTATTTACAACGGATTCTGCGCATTTTCAATGCCACTGCAAAAGAAGTTTGTGAAGGACAACAAATCGACATGGATTTTGAGCAGAAAGACAGGGTGTCTTTAGACGACTATATTCATATGATTACATTGAAAACCTCAGTTCTATTGGCAGCCAGTTTAGAAATGGGGGCCATTATTGGTGGGGCTAGTGAAGGAAACTGTCGGCATTTGTATGAGTTTGGTAAGAACCTGGGTATTGCTTTTCAAATTCAAGACGATTACTTGGATGCATTTGGTGATCCCATAAAATTTGGTAAAGAAGTCGGGGGCGATATCCGTCAAAATAAAAAAACCTTTCTTTTATTACATACATTAGAAGTGGCACCTGAAGAGCAACGTGATCAATTATTACAATTGATGAAAGACCAATCTTCGGAGAAAGTACAAAAGGTATTACAAATTTACAAAGCCTGTGGGGTAGATGCTTGGGCCAATACTTTGAAGGAGCAATATTTGCAAATAGCGATGAAACACTTAGAAGATATTGCAGTGGTATCCAGTAGAAAGCAAGCTTTGAAAGAATTGGCCAACTTCCTGATTCAACGTGATGTTTAATTTGCTTATCTTCCTACCTAAATAATATTACATGTTGTCTTCTTTGTTTAGAAAGAAATCATTGGATAAAATAACTGCGGATGCAGCTGCTGGTCATAACGATGGACATGGTGGGGGGTTAAAAAAAGTGCTGGGTGTTAAAGACCTTACTTTTATGGGGATTGCAGCTGTAATTGGAGCGGGCATATTTTCAACCATTGGATCAGCCGCATATAACGGCGGTCCAGGCATTGCATTTTTATTTGTCATCACGGCAATTACTTGTGGCTTTAGTGCATTGTGTTATGCAGAGTTTGCAAGCAGAATTCCCATTTCTGGTAGCGCATATACTTATGCTTATGTATCTTTTGGAGAAGTGGTTGCATGGATAATTGGTTGGGCGTTGATCTTAGAATATGCCATTGGTAATATTGTTGTGGCGATTAGTTGGAGTGGCTATTTTAATAATTTATTAGAGGGGTTTCATATTCATTTACCTGGATGGTTGTCTACCAATGCAAGTAATGCTCAATTAGGATATGAGGAAGCCATTAAAGCATTGGCTGCAGGTGAAGCACCTGAAACCATGACCAAACACGCCAAAATGGGGTATGATGCCATTACCAATGCTCCCATGATTGGGTCTTGGAAAGTCATTGTTAATTTACCTGCATTCTTTATTGTGATGTTGATTACTTGGTTGGCATATATTGGTATTAAAGAAAGCAAACGCAGTACCAATATCATGGTGATTTTTAAATTGGCAGTTATTGTAGGCATCATCATCGTGGGCTTCTTTTATGTAGATACCAATAATTGGACCCCATTTCTGCCCAATGGGTTTGGTGGGGTATTGGCTGGTGTGTCTGCCGTATTCTATGCATATATTGGATTTGATGCTATTTCAACTACTGCCGAAGAATGTAAAGATCCGCAAAGAGATTTACCCAAGGGTATGATGTATTCTTTATTGATTTGTACGGTGCTCTACATTTTAGTGGCTTTAGTATTAACTGGTATGGTGCATTACAGTGAATTAAAAGTGGACGATCCATTGGCCTATGTTTTCGACAAACTGAATATGAATAAAATTGGCTATTTAATTTCAGTAAGTGCGGTAGTAGCCACCACCAGTGTGTTATTGGTATTTCAAATGGGACAACCTCGAATTTGGATGAGTATGAGTAGGGATGGATTATTGCCTAAGAAATTTGCACAAGTACACCCCAAATACCAAACCCCTTCTTTTTCAACAATTGTAACTGGTTTTTTAGTGGGGATTCCTTCATTATTTATCAGTAGTGGATTCATGACCGATTTAACCAGCATAGGCACTTTATTCGCTTTTGTTTTGGTATGTTTTGGGGTGTTGGTATTGCCCAAAATGGCGGAAGGTGCTGGTAGGAAAGGCTTTCAATTGCCTTATATCAATGGGAAATACATTATACCAGCCATTGTGTTATTAACGACTTGGTTGTTTAGAAATAGAATCAATGATGCTTTTGTAAATATTGGCAATGAAGGCTTTCAAGAAGTTTTATTCTTAGTATTTATGGTCATTGCATTGGTTACCGCATTTTATAGTTTTTTAAAATCCTATTCGTTTATTCCTGTTGCAGGCGCTTTATGCTGTTTGTATTTGATGATTGAAATTCCTGCCATTAGTTGGTTATGGTTTTTTGGATGGATGGCATTAGGCTTGGTCATTTATTTCTTTTATGGTAAAAACAAAAGCAAACTGGCTCAATCATGAAGTACCAAATAGGGGATGATATTTTAGTGTTGCACAGCAATGAGGAAGGTAAAGTCATAGAAATCATCAACGATAAAATGGTGATGATTGAAGTAAGAGGGGTTAAGTTTCCGGCCTATATGGACCAAATTGATTTTCCCTATTTTAAGCGATTTACTGAGAAGAAAAATATACCCAGCAAAAAAATTGAACCCAAGACTTATGTAGATCAGGTTCCAAAAGAAAAGCCACAACCCAATCAGATCAAGGTTTCTGAAGGCGTATGGTTGTCGTTTATTCCCAAATTTGCTTTAGATGATTTTAACGATGAAGTGGTAGAGCTATTAAAAATTCATTTGGTGAACAAAACCAGTGATGGCTATCAGTTTACATACCAACAAATGTTTAATGGTGAAGACAATTTTTCATTAGTGAATACCATTCAACCCTTTCACGATTTCTATTTACACGATATCAAGTTTGAAGCGGTGAACGATTCGCCTTCATTTGCTTTAGATTTTAGTTTACTCAATCCTGCAAAACATAAAGCAGAACACTTTGAAGTTCAATTGAAATTGAAACCGAAACAAGTGTTTCAAAAAATTGAATCTCTCAAAGACAATAATGAACCTACTTTTTCATATACATTGTTCAGTGTGTATCCTGACAGGGCTGAACAAGCTTTGCCCTTAGACAGTTTAAAAGCAAAAGGGTATAAAGTATACGATGCTGGAAAGGTTAAAGACTATTTGCCACCTGCTCGTTCTGTTATTGATTTGCATATTGAAAAGTTAACCCAACATCCTGCAGGTATGAGCAATTTTGAAATGCTGACTTTGCAATTAGATGAATTAGAAAAATGGGTTGAATTGGCCATTGCACATAAACAATTGGAATTGGTTGTGATTCATGGAGTGGGCTCTGGTAAGTTGCGCGAAGAAGTGCACGAGTATTTAAAAACCCGCCGAGAAGTCAAACGTTTTCAACACCAATACGATTCAAGATTTGGGTATGGGGCCACCCAGGTCTTTTTTCAATATTAAGATTTAAGCAGCATCTGCCTAATTCATCATACAAAGTAATGGGTATTTTTTATGCCTATCTGCCATTAAAATCCTTGTTCAGACCACATTGGTTAAGCAATCAGTATCTTCGTAAGTACTATAAACCCGAACCATCGCTCCAATTTATTGGGGAGGAAAGTCCGGACAGTATAGAGCAACCCACCGGTTAAGCGCCGGCTTCTCATTCATGTGAGAAAGAGAGAGTGCCACAGAAAATAACTACCATGGTAACACATGGAAAAGGTGAAAATGTGAGGTAAGAGCTCACGGTGGTAGGTGGTAACACTTGCTATGGGTAAACCTTGGGTACTGTAATGCCATGTAAAGGATTGTTTGAGAGCGGCTCGTTCTCGTATTCATTCAATTGAATCGCAATCCAGGGTAGGCAGCAAGATCGTAACAGCAATGTTGCGGCCAGATAAATGATGGAGTTGAAACAGAATCCGGCTTACGAGGTTTATGGTATTTTTTAATCGCACCCTATGCATTGCTGTATTGCAGCAGTGGAACAATTATTTTGTCCATTACTAGAAATGAAGTTGATGTTAAAGACAAGTATGAATTGTGTAAAAGGGTTTTTGGTTGGGTTACTGTTATTGGTAACACAACTAATCACCGCGCAATGCGTATTTGTGAGCATCACCGGACCCAAATGTGCAGGGGGCGGTATGATTTCTGGTACATTCAGTAGAAGTCCTTATCAAATTGAGTGGTTATTAAATGACTCTGTTTTACAAAAAACTAGAGCCACATTAAGTACAGTACCTACTACTGTTGTGAGTGGTTCAACAGGTGGAAGGCAAAGAGTGTCAGGTACCCATGGCATCGCCATTGACAATAGCGGCAATATATATGTGTCTGATACATTAAACAATCGGGTAGTGGCATACAGCAGAACAACACCAGACGGTGTGACTGTAGCGGGTGGAACAGGCAATGGAAATGCCCCCAATCAACTCAACAAACCAGCTGGTTTATTCATTGACGGGTTTGGTAATTTATTTGTAACAGATCAGTATAATAATCGGGTACTGCGTTTTGCACCAGGCTCAAGCAATGGTTTTTTAGTAGCTGGTGGAAACGGCAAAGGGGCAGGGGCCAATCAATTAAGCGATCCAAGGGATGTATATGTTGACCGCCAAGGTTTTGTGTACATTGCCGATGCTGGCAATCACCGCATTCAGCGTTGGGCCCAAGGTGGTGCATCAGGTATTACTGTTGCTGGGGGAAGGGGACCTGGTTCGGATTCATTAAGACTCAACAGTCCGCAAGGCGTTGCAGTAGACCAAAATTTTAATATTTATGTAGCCGATTCTGCCAATAACCGTGTTCAAAAATTCAAGCTGGGCAATTTATCTGGAAAGACGGTCATGGGTCAATTAGGCAAGGGGACAGGTTATGGATATATGTTTCAGCCAGTGGATGTTTTAGTAAATGCCTTTGATGAAGTGTTCGTTGTAGAAGCTGGTAATAGTCGTGTTCAGAAATTATTCAATAATGAAATTGGCATGATCACCATTGCTGGAAGCGACAATGGCATTGCAGGTTCAGACAATAGTCAATTCAATTATCCAAGTGGGATTGCTTTTGATGTATCCGGTAATTTGTTTGTATTAGACCAACAAAATGGGCGGGTTCAACAATACGGTATTATCCCAATTAATACAGAATTCAGACCCTATCAAGGTGGTGTATATATTGCACGGGTCAATTCCTTTTCAGGCTGTGTGCAGCAATCCAATGCCATATTTGTTAATCCCAATCCTGAAATAAATATTATTGGTAAAACAGCTATTTGTACAGGGGATGTCACTGAATTAAAACTTTTGGGCAGCAATAATTATACTTGGTTTCCCAATACCGGTGTCACCCGAACCAATGATAGTACTTATTTAGTCAAGCCAGATTCCACTACATTTTATGGCATCACGTCAACAACGGATAGTGGCTGTATTTCATATAGACCATTAACCATTAGTGTTGGATTAAGGTCTATCCCGGTTGTTACTCCCACCATTTGTTTATCACCTGATGCAACTAAAGTAACCACAACCATTTTAGGCGAAAGGCCTGCCAGTTTAAATTATTTTAGAGGTGGTGGGATCAAAGCAGGCAGCTTCTTTCCCGAATGGGGTAAAACAGGAACTGTATTTGCAGGGGGCAATGGTATTGGCAATGGTCAAAGTCAATTTGGGTTGCCCATGGGAACATTTGTTGATCCCAAAGGCAATGTATATGTTGCTGATGCAGTGAACCATCGCATTCAATTGTGGAAACCAGGTGATTTAGTAGGTACAACAGTTGTAGGCGGTAAGGGTGAAGGCAATGGCAATGATCAATTGAATTATCCAACTGGAGTTTTTGTGGATGCGGTTGGTAATATCTATGTTGCCGATCAAAACAATCATCGCATTCAATATTTTCCTAGAGGATCAACCGTTGCAACAACGGTTGCGGGTGGATTAGGATTAGGCAATGGTACTTATCAGTTGAATTTTCCATCAAGTGTTTTTGTAGACAGTTATGGAAATATATACATCGCTGATGCAGGTAATCATCGTGTGCAGAAATGGAGCAATGGAGGGGCTAGTGTAAAAACAGTTGCTGGTACTGGTTTGCCGGGCAACGATAATGTGCGACTCAATAATCCTCAAGCTGTTTTTGTAGACCAAAAGAATAATTTATTTGTAGCAGATGCTGAGAATCATCGCATCATGTTTTATGATCAAACGACCATTGTTGGGTTTGTTGCAGCTGGAAATAGAGGACCAGGTACATTGCCTAATCAATTGAATTTTCCTGCGGGCATTTTTGTGGATGGAAACAGCAATATGTTTATTGCAGACAGAGGCAATAATCGGATACATCGTTGGGCGTTATTTGATACAGTTGGTACAACCGTTGCAGGATTGGCCAATGGCAGTTCTGGCTCTGCATTAGACCAGTTACAGTTGCCCAATGCATTAGGAATTGATTTGAAAGGCAATATGTATGTAGCAGATAGCAGAAACTATCGGATACAACGATATACCATTACAGCAGGCGCTGATACGGTATTACAAACAAGAATTTCCGGTAATTATACAGCCTTATCGGCTTCGTTTTCTGGTTGCGTAACTGGCTCCGGTACTGCTTTTGTTGTGGTTGCACCAGATTTGAAAATAAAAACAGATACCACCAATATTTGTGAGGGTGGGCAAGCCAGATTAATTGTATCTGGCTCTAACAATTATCGATGGAGTCCATCTGCAGGGCTAAGTGTAACCAATCGAGATACAGTTCTTGCAAGACCTTCGGTTACTACAAAATATACGGTTGTGTCCTCTATTGGCAATGGTTGCAATTCTTCAGCTGAAGTAGTAGTGACAGTTTATAAGAGACCAGTTATGTCTATTGTAAGTCCTACTTGTATTTCAACAGAACCAATGGTTTTGAATGCCAATCCTAAAGTTCGATCATTGCTTTGGACACGCAATAATGATAGCATCAGTAGGACGACAACAACCTATAAAGATTTAGCTGAAACGGTTGCTGGTAAATTAAATGGTGGCACAGACTCCACGCAATTTGGAAGACCCAGTTTTGTTTTTGTAGATGCTTTTAAAAATATTTATGTATGTGATCAATGGAATCATCGCGTACAAAAATGGGTACCTGGTGCTAAAGCAGGTATTACCGTTGCAGGCGGAAAAGGGGTAGGCAATCGCTTGAGTCAATTAAATAACCCCAATAGCATTTATGTGACAACTGACGGGTTCATTTATGTTGCAGATACAGACAATGATCGCATCATGCTTTGGAAGGAAGGCGATACAACAGGGACCATTGTAGCTGGTGGTAATGGCAGAGGTGTTAAACCTAATCAACTCTCTAGTCCTTCAGGAGTATTTGTAGACGCATATGGTGCTATTTATATAGCAGATGCGTTAAACGCGCGCATTCAACAATGGGTAAGAGGCGGTATTGCAGGTAAAACAGTTGCAGGTGGCAATTTTGCTGGAGCTGCAGCCAATCAATTGAGTATTCCGTTGGGTGTTTTTGTAGACCAATTCGACAATATTTATATTGCGGATTCTCAAAATGATCGCATTCAACGATGGAAACTTGGAGAAACCAGAGGTACAACGGTTGCTGGTGGAAGAGGCAAAGGCAATAATGCCAATCAAGTGGTTACGCCATTGAATATTTTTGTGGATGCCAATAATCAAATGCTGATTACCGAAGGTGGAACTGCCAATCGCATCAAAAGATGGCGCATTGGGGTAGACTCTGGAATTGTAGTAGCAGGTGGTACTATTAAAGGGTCAGGACCAGATCAATTAGATGCCCCAGGAAATGGGTTTATTGATGTTGATGGCGACTTTTATGTGTCCGATATGAATAATTTTCGGGTTCAACGATTTAGTTCTGCAGATACAAGTTTTACCATTTTCCCCAAAACAAGAGGAACCTATAATGCTATTGCTACCAGTTTTGCAGGCTGTGTAGCCAGATCGGATAACTTTATTTTAGACAGTGGTTTTATACCAACGAAGCCGATTGTATCGGATATTCAATATTGCTTAAATGAACCTGCCAGACCTTTGGCTGCATATGGGGATAGCTTGCTTTGGCATACTGGCGCTAACGGTGGTGTAGGCAGCACAACGGCGCCTTTACCTGTGACCAATGTAGTGAATACCTCAACGTATTGGGTGTCTAGAATTAACACAATTTCTGGTTGCCAAAGTATCAGACAAAAAATTACGGTATCTGTTAAGCCTTTACCAGGGGCTTCTTTGGCCTTTTTAGGCAAGCAAAATATTTTGCCAGGCGATACCGCTAAATTAGTGGCCAGTGCAGATTCTGGTAAGGTGGTCACTAAAATTTTATGGTATAGAAACGGCAGTTTAATAACGTCAATTCCGGATACAACTGATCAGCTTTATGTGTTTTATGCTACAACTGGTCGGTATAATGTTGCCATCACAGATACTAATTTTTGTACTTCTGTCTCTGATTCGGTAGACATCAGAGCTGATTTAACAGCAGCCCAACAAATTTATTTTTTCCCCAATCCTGTTGTGAATAATGCGAAAATCATTTTCACGCCATTAACCAATAGCAGCACTTTTGTAAAAGTCATTTCTAATGGGGGTGTGGTGATGATTAATCAACGAGTGAATACATTTAATACAACGGGCAATTTCACCTATGATTTAGATTTGCGTCAGCTACCTAAAGGGATTTATAATTTAGAGTTGGTAACAGGCGCTGGTAGAATTATTGCCCGAAATCGGTTTGTGAAACTCTAATCCCATTCCTGCGACTTCTTTTGTACTTTTGTTTTATGACACAAGAGCAAGTTAAATTTATGAGGGACCGCGTATTGGTCCTGAGGAGGTTTCTTTGACGTTGATAATCGATTATATAAAGTAGATACAGATCGCCAATTGTCTTTGTCACCAGGCTTCTGGGACGACAATGCACGTGCAACATCGGTTATGAAAGACATTAAAGTCAATGAATATTGGCTTAAATTATTCAAGCAGTTAGACAACGCTGTTGAAGATTTTGCGCTTTTATTTGACTTTTGGAAAGCTGGCGATGCATCAGAAGATGAAACCAAAGATGCTTATCAAATAGCCATTAAACAAATTGAAGAAGCGGAATTCAAAAGCACGTTGAATAAACCTGAAGATGAATTGCCAGCTGTGCTGCAAATTAATCCTGGAGCAGGTGGTACAGAAAGTCAAGACTGGGCAGAAATGTTATTGCGCATGTATCGCATGTATGGTGAGAAACAAGGTTGGAAAGTTACAGAGCTGGATTTTCAAGAAGGGGATGGTGCGGGCATTAAAAGTGCAACGCTTCAGTTTGATGGGGATTTTGCGTATGGTTTTCTAAAAGCAGAAAGTGGGGTGCATCGATTGGTTCGTATTTCTCCTTTTGATAGTAATGCCAGAAGACATACCTCTTTTGCATCTGTATTTGTATACCCTTTGATAGATGAAAGCATCGAAATCAATGTAAATCCTGGTGATGTTGAATGGGCATTCTATAGAAGTGGGGGCAGTGGCGGACAAAACGTTAACAAAGTAGAAACGGCCGTTCGTTTGAAGCATATACCGAGTGGCATCATTGTTGAATGTCAACAAGCCAGAACGCAAGGGGAGAATAGAGAGTTGGCGATGAAAATGTTGAAGAGTCGTTTATACGAAGAGGAACTTAGAAAACGCCAGGAAGCCATCGATGCAACAAATGCAGGCAAGAAAAAAATTGAGTGGGGAAGTCAAATCCGTTCTTATGTATTTCATCCATATAAAATGATCAAAGACCATCGAACCGATTTTGAAGTAGGCAATATTGCGCCTGTGATGGACGGGGAAATTGATGGCTTTATTAAGGCCTATCTGATGATGCAACAAGAAAATAAGTAAATTGCATGTATGTCTTTAGAGTTAGAACAGCCTGATTTATTTGAACAGTTTGAACGATTGGTTCAAAAAGAGGATACCCTTGAAATAAGGGAATTCTTAAATGATCAAAACATCAGTGATGTTGCTGACTTAATTAATGAGTATCCTGAATACGAAGCAAGAATTGTGGCGAATATGGCCATTCATCGTGCAGCCAGTGTTTTCAAGATTTTAGACATTGCACAACAAAAAGACATCGTTAAAGAACTGCCATCTGCAAAAACAGCTGAATTATTGAATGAGTTGCCTGCCGATGATCGAACCGATTTCTTAGAAGAATTACCAAAAGCCGCCATCAGAGATTTAATTAAACTGTTGGATCCCGAAGAGCGTAAAATTACTTTATCATTACTGGGTTATCCAGAAGACAGTGTTGGCAGATTGATGACACCTGATTATGTGTATGTGTATTTGCACAATACCATGGCAGAAGTGTTTGATACCATCCGTAAGTATGCCAGAAACAGTGAAACCATTGACGTCATCTATGTCATTGATGAAAATGGTCAATTGATTGATGACGTTAGAATCAGAGATATTATTTTGGCTTCACCCGATAAGAAAATTGAAGATGTGATTGACGGCAGAGTGGTGTCTTTAGAAGTTAACGATGATCAAGAAAATGCCAGTCAGGTCTTTAAAATGAATAATCGTGTGGCATTGCCAGTGGTGGATGAAAACAATATTCTTTTAGGGATCGTTACCATTGATGATATGTTGTGGGTAGCCAATGAAGAGTTTAGTGAAGACATGCAAAAAATGGGAGGAACAGAGGCGTTGAATGAGCCCTATTTAGATATTCCATTGTTAAAGTTGTTTAGAAAACGCGTAGGCTGGTTGATCATTTTGTTTATTGGAGAATTATTGACAGCTACTGCCATGGGTTATTTTGAAGATGAAATTGCCAAGGCATTGATTCTTGCTTTATTTGTACCCTTAATTATTTCAAGTGGAGGCAATAGTGGCTCACAAGCGTCTACATTAATTATACAAGCGATGGCTGTTGGGGAAATTTATATTTCTGATTGGTGGCGTGTATTAAAACGAGAAATTATCAGTGGTATTTTATTGGGCACAGTGCTAGGCATACTTGGTTTTTTTAGAGTAGCTATTTGGCATTCCATCATTCCGAATGTTTACGGCCCTCATTGGGCCATGATTGGCGCAACCGTTGGATTTTCTTTAATTGGGGTAGTGTTATGGGGCACTTTAACCGGTTCAATGCTGCCCATCTTGTTAAAAAAATTAGGCGCTGACCCAGCAGTATCTTCTGCACCCTTTGTAGCCACATTGGTAGACGTTACAGGATTGATCATTTATTTTAGTTTCGCCTATCTTTTCTTGCAAGGGTTACTTTTATAATTTTCTGCATTGATTTACCTAAGTTTAGGGATAATTACTGCATTATGAATCGTTTATTTGTTCTGTGTTCTTTTTGTATTTGCGCAGTATTTGTGCAAGCACAAACCGCATTGATTCCTGCTTTTACAGGCTATGCTGTTCCTGCTGAAACGGATCAGCAAGTATTGTTTTCTGCAAAAAATGGTTTGCAAAATTGGAGCAATGCTAAACAAACAATTACTTGGTTTATACATGTTCAACAGACGGGTCAATTGCAAATTGATGCAATCACTAAACAGCCGAATGTAGGATCTACCATTGCCATTGAATTAGCAGGAAAAAAAGTGGTGAGTCAATTAGTATCTGGTAATGGATCTAAGAAAACTAAACTGGGGCAATGGGTCATCACTGATACCGGGTTTTATGCTATCACGCTTTCTTGCGTTAAAAAGCAGGGAAAATCAATCGCTAATATTCATGCTTTATCATTAACAGGTTCT
>JAIXYL010000180.1 GCA_027490265.1 Sediminibacterium sp. | reverse complement strand
TGCCAATAAAAACATCCAATCTGCCATCCTTGTTATAATCCAAAGGAATGGCAATACCACAATTGGTGTGACTGATTAAAAATGCACCTGATTTCAAAGTAAAGTCACCTTTCCCATTGTTGAGGTACAATTGATTCTGATAAATATCTGCGGAAGCAGGTGCAGTATTTCCGCCTCCACCTACAAACAAATCTTGATCCCCATCTTGGTCTGCATCAAAGAAAAAAGCAGCGGTAATATCATTAAACTTATAGGTATTAAAATCAGCAACCGTTTTGAGTTGAAACCCTTTGCTTGATTGCATGTAAAGTTGGCTGGCTTGTCCATTAGCACCTCCGATGAACAGATCGGCTAATCCATCTCCATTTACATCCGCAGATGCTGCTTTGGGCCCTTGCTTACTCAACATAAATGGAATATTTCTTTCAATATAAAAATCTACCTGTTCGTCTTCAGTATGCTTGAGTAGCGCTAAGTTGGTTGCAGTAAAAATAGCGGATTGATTGGTTGGTGTTAACGTATTATAGGGCTTTGCAGTAGCTGGATTAAATTGAATCGCATGCAACTGATTCACAGTTGGTTTTTGAATTGTGGTATAGGTTCTATTTGGCCAAATAATGTGCATGGAGTCTGGTGCAACTTGTCCTACACCAATGGTTTGTTTGTATTCTACAGAACTCTGAAAGCCTTTACTTGGAATGAGTTCTCTGGTAATGATTTGATCACCTTGGAATACTTTGATGGTACTACCAATTGCAAATGGATTAAGGCCAGCATAGGTTAAAGACACCGCCAAATACCCATCCTTGGTTTTTTCGCGACTTTTGTTTTTATAAACTGTTGCTGGCTGATTCACGTTATTGATAATCAAATCTAAATCGCCATCGTTGTCTAAATCAGCATATGCAGCCCCATTGGAAAAACTAGGTTTATCTAAACCCCAATTGACATTTTCATTTGTGAATTTTAAATCACCTCTATTCTTAAACATGCTATTCGGAATGGGCACCGAGGGCATTTTATCAATCACATTGTTAACCTGTTCTTTCTTGCCTTTTAATACCATTTGATTGACCACATCATTGGCAAAAAAATCAATAAAGTCTTGATCCGTTACATCTCTATAAATACCATTGCAAACTAAAATGTCCGACAAGCCATCATTGTCTGCATCAAACATCAAAGCACCCCAACTCCAATCACTTGCAGCCACATTACTATAAAAAGCCGTTTCCAAAAATTTACCTTCGCCATTGTTTACTTGCAGCGCGTTTTGCGTAAACTGATTAAAAAAATCTTGATTTTTTTTGAGCATGAAAACGTCATAACTCTCAAATGAGGTATTGGTTTTTAACCGATAATCATCCCCCGGCAACATATCGGTTGTAAAAATATCTGGCTTACCGTCGTTATTGATGTCTTGCAAATCAGCACCCATCGAAGAGAAACTGATATGCTGTGTTCTAGTGGCAATTTCATCTTTAAATGTGCCATCTTTTTGATTAATGTATAAATAATCTTTTTCAAAAAAATCATTGGATACATAAACATCCGGATAACCATCCAAATTGATATCACCCACTGTAACCCCTAATCCAAAACTAATGATGCTGCCATAAATTCCAGCTTCCTTCGTGACTTCTACAAACTTGCCATTGTCGTTTTTAAACAGATGATCACCGCCGCCTTTTAAAAATTCCGCAAAAGGCGCTTCCGCTTCTGGAATATTGCGCATATTGGCATAGTTCAGCGTATTTACCGGAATAGGACTATTGTTGACTAAAAAACAGTCTAAATCTCCATCTAAGTCGTAGTCAAAAAAGCTGGCTTGTGTAGAATAACCATCATTGTCTAATCCATATTTAGCGGCGCTTTCAGTAAACGTATTGTTGTGGTTGTTGATGTAGAGTTTATTTTTACGTTTGTCTTTTTGCAGCATATTGCCAGCATTGCAAACATAAATATCTAACCAACCATCTGCATTGATGTCTACAAAAACCACACCTGTACTCCATTCACCATTGTATGTAATACCTGCTTGATTGGTAATATCTTCAAATTCAAATTGACCTTTGTTCAAATATAATTTATTAGGGCCCTGATTTGCCGTTAAAAATACTTCTGGCAAACCATCATTGTTTAAATCGCCCGTTGCAACGCCTCCTCCATTATAAAAATTACGATACTTAAACACATTAAATGCATCAGATTCCACTAAAGTATTGGTGAATTGAATCTTGGTGGATACTTCTTCAAAAAGTGTATCAGAAGGCTTTGATTTGCAAGAAAATAAGAATAAAATTAACAGCCCAACAGAAATAATTTGAGATTGTCGCATACGCTAAATTACGCAATGTGTGACTGAGAAAAGCCCAATCAATGATTTAAATTAAACCTAAAACATAAGGGTGTAGTAAAACAAAAATCCCTCCGAAATCTTTACAGATTCGGAGGGATTGTATCAAAAAACACGAATACTAGTATCCGAAGTTTTGCTTTAAGTTAGGGTTAGAAGACAATGGAATAGCAGGGATTGGATAAAGCACTTTATATCCATCAGATGCATTTGGTCTTTCTTCAACTGGTGCGTTGAATACACCGAAACGAATCATATCAGTTCTTCTGTGACCTTCAAGATACAATTCACGACCTCTTTCAGCCAATAAGCTCGTAAGTGTGATTGAACCTAAAGCAGTAGCTCTGCGTCTTGAACGTAATTCATTTACAATTGACAATGGTGTTTCACCGTTTGCACCTGTTGTACCACCTCTTAATAAAGCTTCAGCTTTCATTAAGCGAACATCAGAGAAACGGAAGAAAGGAAACTCATTCGCACTTCCCCAAGCACCATCATTAATGGTTGTTGGATCTAATGGGAATTTATTTAAACGAATACCGCTGGCTTCCCCATTGAAGAAAATAGAAGCAGTTCTTGTAAAGATCAATGGGTTACCAGAACGATCTTTTAAGTCTACAATTGGATCGCCAATAACCCCATTTCTTGGTCCACGTGCTTGTCCAACTAATAGACCAGCAGTAGCTCCAGTAAACTCAGTATGACCTCTTAAAGTATCGCTTCTACGAACGTCATTACCTTCGAAACTGTCATAAAACTGAGACAACGTAACGAAACCATTCCAAGAAGAAGGGGTTTGGTTGTAGTGCCAGCTTTGAGAAGTCTGCCATCTTAAACCAGCACC
>JAIXYL010000006.1 GCA_027490265.1 Sediminibacterium sp. | reverse complement strand
GTTGTGTATTACCAATGTATAATTCTACATGTTGATTCAGGGATTGAATCAATACCAACAAATCTTTTTCTCTTGGACCATACACGGTAGTTGGATGTACAATCACATATGGAAACTGCGCTTTTGTAGCCAACATATTTTCAGCTGCCAATTTACTTTTACCATAAGCGGTAATTGGAGATTGTACATTGGATTCCGCTACTGGTGCAGTTCCTATGCCAGGGCCATAAGACGCTAAGCTGCTTAAAAACACAAAGCGCTCTGGCACCATATTCAATGCCATCAATGCATCCACCAATCTTTCAGTATTGTGCAAATTCACTTGATAATAGGCTTCTAAATTGCGGCTCTTGGTTAATCCCGCAGCATGAACCACCACATCAAACGGACCGTATACATCTGAAGAAGCTTTGATTTGTGCTTGGAGTTTTTCCTGATTTGAAAAATCCATTTCAAACAAATGCAAATCGGGATGGGTTAAATAGCCTTTACTACTTGATGCCCGAATACCGGCAAAGGTTCTGTAGCCGCGCTTTAATGCTTCTTCTACTAAGAAACTACCAATGAATCCGCTGGCACCAGTAATCAGTATATTTTTCATTGAAATGCTGGTTATAGTTGCTTAATAAAACAACGCCTGCGCTTATGTTGTCTGGCATCAAAATGTTCCCAAGTACTTTGCACTTTGGTATTCTCTTCTAATTCAGGATTGCTTTCGGCATAGCGAATACCAGCATTGACAAAATTTTTATTGAACTCACGCAAGATGATGGCATTCACCCCCTTGCCTTGAAATTTTTTAGCTACGCCAATCAACAACAAATCGGCTTCGTCGTTTTTCTTCAATGCTTTCAAAATATGGATAAAGCCAAAAGGAAATAAAGACCCTTTTGCTTTTTGCAACGCTTTTGCCAATGAAGGCATTGAAATGCCAAATGCTACTAACTCATTGTGTTCATTGGCCAATAGGGTAATAAATTCTACCCGAATCATGGAAAAATACATTTTCACATAATAGTCAATTTGACGCTGGGTCAATTCAACTACACCATACAATTCAGCATAGGTTTCATTCACCAACTTGAAGACTTCTTTGGCATAAGGCTTTAAGTCTTTGGTAGACTTCATGGGCACTACATGCAAGTTTAGTCTGCGTTCAACCAGGTTAGCAATTTTTAAAATATTGGCAGGCAACTGATCGGGTACATTAATGCGATACTCTACCCAATCTACTGCTTTACCATAACCCAATGATTCTAAAAATTTTGGGTAATACGGATAATTATAAATGGTAGGCATGGTGCCGCGCTCCTCAAATCCTTCAATGAGCATGCCCTCGTAATCTAAGTCGGTAAAGCCTAATGGACCATGCACTGCAGTGCAACCCAAATCCTTTGCCCATTGTTCAACCTCACCAATCAATGCTTTTGCAACATCAATATTTTCAATGAAATCAATCCAACCAAAACGCAAATAATTATTTTTCCAACGCTCAACAAAGCGTTTATTATAAATGGCTGCTACCCTTCCAACCACTTGACCATTTTGATAAGCTAACCAATAACGGGCAGTGCAAAATTCAAAAGCCGGATTTTTTTTTGGGTCGAGCGTAGCCGCCTCGTCAAATCTTAGCTTAGGAATATTGTAAGGATTATTTTTATACAGGGCATAAGGAAAATCTAGAAAAGCATTCATCTGCTTTTTACTAGTAACTTCTTGAATGGTAATATCCATAATGGAAGCGGGATTATGCTACAGATACGTGTCGAGCGATATTCAGCTCATTGGCAACCAACTGCAATTTTTCTAAAGCAGTATCTAATTGCGCTTTCGTATGTGTTGCCATGATAGACATTCTAATAAGCGATGAATCACTCTTCACTGCAGGTGATACTACAGGATTTACAAACACGCCTTCTTCGAACAAGCGTTGGGTAAATTTAAAAGTGAGGAAGTTATCTCTTATATATATTGGAATGATCGGGGTTTCAGAAGCACCCATTTCAAATCCAAGTTCTTGTAATGCATTCACCATGTAAGCGGTGTTTTTCCAAAGGGCCTCTAATCTTTCAGGCTCGCGTTGAATAATTCTTAACGCAGCTAAAGCAGATGCAGTGGCTGAAGGAGGTGTACTGGCGCTAAAGATCATTGGGCGTGCAGTATGCTTTAAGAAATTGATCATTTCTTTGCTGCCTGCTACATAGCCACCCAAAGAAGCCAATGATTTACTAAACGTACCAACAATTAAATCCACTTCATTGGTTAAGCCAAAATGGTCGGCTGTGCCTTTTCCAAGTTTTCCTAATACGCCTAAAGAATGCGCATCATCAACCATCACCAATGATTGGTATTTCTTAGCCAATGCAACAATTTCAGGCAACTTACAAATATCGCCTTCCATGCTGAAAATGCCATCTACCACAATCATCTTAATGGTATCTAAAGGAACCGTGCTGAGCTTTTGCTCAAGGTCCTGCATATCGTTATGTGCGTATTTCAGAATTTTAGAAAAAGACAATCTGGCGCCTTCAATAATAGACGCATGATCTAATTCATCTAAAATGATTACACCAGTTCTTCCAGTAATTGCAGAAACAGCGCCTAAGTTTGTTTGAAAGCCTGTAGTAAATGTAAGAGCCGCTTCTTTGCCAATATGTTTGGCCAAAGCATCTTCTAATTCAACGTGTAAATTAGACGTACCGTTTAAAAAACGAGAGCCAGAACAACTGCTGCCGTATTGGTCAATGGCGTCTTTAGCCGCTTTCAATACTTCGGGGTGATTGGTCAGTCCCATATAACTGTTGGAACCAAACATCAATACCTTCTTGCCACCGATCATTACTTCGGTGTCGTTGTTTTTTTCAATTGCTCGGAAATAAGGATAAATACCTGCGCTTTTTAATTCGTCGGGGGTAGTAAAGCTTCTTATTTTTTCCAGTAAACTCTCTTGAATCATTCTTTATACAATTTTGACCATTTTGAACAGAAACGCAGGTTTCGGTAGCAAAAAAATCTCCTGAATTATATTGTTTATTCAGGCTGAAACATTTGCAAAGATATTAAATTACAATAAGTTAATAGTAAAACAATATTAATAACCCACTGATTTAATAGAAATTTACTAAAAAACCAGCCAAAAAGGCGTATTTGATAAACAAAATCTTCTTTTTTTATCTAAAAACTTCAATTAAATGACCAGATTCCTGCTTTTTTTAACATTCCTATTTGGACTCAACTGCACCCTTTTTAGCCAAAATCAGGTGATTCCTTTGTACAAAGGGGCAGCTCCAGGCTCTGAAAACTGGAATTGGGAAGAGGCTGAAAACAACAAGAACGATTGGGGATTAAAAATCGTTTATAATGTAGCCAAACCTACGTTAACCGTCTTTCAACCAGAAGCCGGCAAAGCCAATGGCACGTCAATCATTATTGCGCCAGGTGGTGCATATCGTGCCTTATCCATTGAAAATGAGGGCTATGAAGTAGCCAAGTGGTTGGTTAAAAAAGGGATTACTTGTTTCGTGTTGAAATATCGGTTAATCAGAAGTTATACATCCGACCCTGTTACAGAAATGAATGCCATCTGGGGTTCAGAAAAATTTGATCAACAAAATATGGCGCATATTCCTTTGGCAATTGCCGATGGAAGAGCCGCCATTGCCTATGTTCGGGAGCATGCCAATGAATTTAAATTAGATCCAAACCGAATAGGCATCATGGGTTTTTCTGCTGGGGGAACGGTAACTGCCGGCACAGCATACGGATACACTGAAGCCAATAAACCCAATTTCATTGCACCAGTATACGCCTATTTTCCAAAAGCATTACAAGGTAAACTAGACGATAAAGCACCACCAGCATTTATCTTAGCTGCTACCGATGACGGTTTAGATTTAGCCAGTCATAGTGTAGACTTGTACAGTCAATGGTTGGCAAATAAACAACAGGTTGAATTGCATTTGTATGCCAAAGGCGGACATGGCTTTGGAATGGCCACACAAAAAATACCAACCGATAATTGGATTGAACGTTTCTCAGATTGGTTGCAACTGAACAACTGGTTGTCTAAAAGCAACTACGATCCTGCGTTAGCAGTATATGCCAAAAAAACATTTGCGTTTGCGCCAGATAAACAGTTGCCCTATCGAATCTTGTATCCAGAAAATTATGACAAAACCAAACAATATCCTTTGGTATTGGTGTTACACGGTGCGGGCGAAAGAGGCTACGACAATGAAAAACAATTGGTGCACGGTGCAAAATTATTTTTGACCCCAGCCAATAGAACCAATTATCCAGCGATTGTTGTATTTCCGCAATGTCCAAGCAATAGTTATTGGGCCACATCTTCTATTGACCGCAGCAAAAGCCCTATTCAATTCAGATTCAATTATGACAGTGTAGCCAACTGGCCTCAGTCAGCGGCTACTGCTTTGATCAAACAAATTGCTGCAGAAGAATCGGTAGATCAAAGTCGCATCTATATCACAGGATTATCAATGGGGGGCATGGGAACATTTGAAGCCGTTTATCGAAACCCGAATATGTTTGCAGCTGCTGCCCCTATTTGCGGTGGTGGCAATGATTCACTTTATAATAACAGCGTTAAGCAAACGCCGTTCAGAATATTTCATGGCGCAGCAGATGCTGTGGTGAATGTAGATTTATCTAGAAAAATGGTAGCACGTTTAACTGAATTAAAAGTGCCTGTTGAATACGTTGAATATCCAGGCGTTAATCACAACAGCTGGGACAATGC
>JAIXYL010000112.1 GCA_027490265.1 Sediminibacterium sp. | reverse complement strand
GTCTTTAACCTATGCTGGCCTTAATCCATTTGCAATTGGTAGTACCATCAAAGTATTCCAAGGTGATCAAATCATTACCAGAGAACTCATTCCAAGTAAAGGGTTTCAGAGTTCTGTAGAATACAAGCAAACTATTGGTGTAGGACAAGTTGCACCAGACTCCATGCATATTATTTGGCCAAATAGAACCTATACTTCAATTCAAAAACCAACTGTGAATCAGTTGCATGCGATTCAATTTAATCCTGCTACTGCAAAGCCCTATAATACGTTAAAGCCAACCAATCAACCCGCTATTTTTACTGCAACCAACTTAGCGTTACTCAAGCATACTGAAGACGAACAGGTTGATTTTTATATTGAAAGAAATATTCCATTTATGTTGAGTAAGCAAGGGCCCAAAGCAGCATCTGCGGATGTAAACGGAGATGGATTAGCTGATCTGTTCATCGGAGGTGCCAATGGACAAGCCAGCCAACTATATATTCAGTCTAATAAAGGCTTTCAACTCAAAACGGTTGCTGATTTTAATACCTATAAGTTTAATGATATTACCGCTGTTTTTTTCTTTGATGCAGACCAAGATGGGGATCAAGATTTATTTCTAGGGGGCGGTGGAAACACCGCACCTGCAAGTGCCGATCTTTACCAAAATCAATTGTACCTCAACAATGGGAAAGGTGACTTTATTTTGAAATCAGGTGCATTTTTAATCAGTCACACCAATTGTGGTATTGCCATTCCTTTGGATTATAACAAGGATGGCAGATTGGATGTTTTTATTGGCAGTAGAAGTGAGCCACAACAATATGGTGCTGCGCCTAAAAGCTTCTTATATCGTAATGAAGGCAATGGCATATTTACAGAAGTCAGCGCCACAGTTGCTCCATTTCTTGCAGACTTGGGAATGATTACGGGTGCAGTTTATGCCAATATTTTGGGTGATCAAACACCTGAATTGGTGGTGGTTGGAGAATGGATGTATCCTCATATTTATCAATTCAATGGCAAACAGTTCATTGAACAAAAATCAGGATTAGAGCAGGAGTTAGGCTGGTGGCAGACCGTTGCTGCTGCTGATATTGATCAAGATGGTGACCTAGATTTAGTATTAGGTAACTTGGGTGAAAACTTTTATTTAAAGCCACAAAAAGATGCACCAGTTAAGGTATTCTTGAAAGACTTTGATAAGAATGGCACTTTAGAAAAAGTCTTTAGTCATACGATTGATGGCAAAGACATGCCCGTCTTTTTAAAGAAGGATATAACTGAACAATTGCCGTCTCTTAAAAAAGACAATTTAAAGCATCAAGACTTTGCAAAGAAAACCATACAACAATTGTTTCCGAATAATTTAAGTGATGCAAAAGTTTTGTCTGTTAATACTGGGGCTTCAATCATTGCTTTAAATAATAACAATAAAAATTTTACAGTTCAACCAATGCCATATCAGTTGCAATTGTCCAGTATTCAATCTATCGCAGTAGCTGATGTAAATGCTGATGGGTATACCGATATTTTAGCTGCGGGCAACTTTTTTGACTTGCTGCCACAGTTTTGCAGTATTGATGCTTCTTATGGCCATCTATTACTGGGATCAGGAAAAGGTCAATTTAATTTAGCAACACCGCAACAATCAGGCATCAGTATCAATGGTCAAATCCGACAGATATTACCATTAACCCTTCAGCAACAATCGGGCTTTTTATTTTTGCAAAACAATCAAATGCCTGTATTTTTTCGTCAATCGATGTCTGCCAAAAAATAACCAGTATGTCTACTAAGCAAGTGTTGAAATGTTGGATGGGCCTGTTGATGCTATTGGTTGTTACAGGATGCAATCAAAAAGCCAGCAATAGTTTGTTTACGCCATTAGACGCAAAGTCAACTGGACTAAATTTTACCAATTCGTTGACGCCTACCCCAGAGTTCAATTTATTTTCTTACATGTATTATTACAATGGTGCTGGAGTTGGTGCTGGTGATTTTAATCAAGACGGTAAAATTGATTTGTTCTTTGCTGCGAATCAAGAAAGCAATCGCTTGTTTTTAAACAAGGGTAACCTACAATTTGAAGATATTTCTCAAGCGGCTGGCATTCCAAATGATGCGGCTTGGAGTACTGGGGTATCGGTTGTAGACATTAATGCAGATGGGCTTTTAGATATTTACATTTGCAGAGTTGGGAATTACAAAGTACTCAAGGGCAAGAATCAGCTGTTGGTATGTACTGGCATTGATGCAAAAGGGATTCCACATTTTGAGAATCAGGCTGAAAAATATGGGTTAGATTTTTCTGGGTTTAGTACACAAGCTGCTTTTTTAGACTATGATGGCGATGGTGATTTGGATTTGTTTTTGCTCAATCACTCCGTTAATCACGATGGTAATTATGCCCCGCGAAAAAATTTTGAAAACACATTTGATGCTTTGGCTGGGCAAAAGTTTTATCGCAACGATACCAAAAAAGTGGCACAATCCATTGAAGGAAAGTTTACGGACATTACAACAACTGTCGGCATCAATGGATCAAAAATTGGTTATGGATTGGGTGTTGCTGTTTCTGATATAAACTTAGATGGTTGGCCAGATATTTATGTGGGGAACGATTTTCATGAAAATGATTATCTCTATATCAATAACCAAAAAGGGCAATTTGAAGAAACCGGCAGCGCTTCACTGATGCATACCAGTCAGTTTACTATGGGCGTAGACGTAGCTGATGCCAATAATGATGGTTGGCCAGATATTGTGTCCATGGACATGTTGCC
>JAIXYL010000037.1 GCA_027490265.1 Sediminibacterium sp. | reverse complement strand
TCTGTTGCTGTAACGGTTGCACTACCTAAAGCAGAAGCAGTTACAATATATTGACCAGGACTTGCTTTACGGTAACCAATGCCTGTTCCTTCAATAGATACATTCACTTTTTCATCTCCACTTCCGCCAGTTACACTCAAGGGGTTGTCTAACCCTTGGTAAAATACCCTTGTTTTATCAGTAGATACGACTAATCCTGAAGGCACACCAACTGTGTACTTGATCTCTTTGGTCACTGAGGCGGTAGTACCGTCTGGCTTCACAAAGGATATCGTTACATTTTTTGAACCAGAACTAGAGGGTCTGAATTTGTATTCAAATGAACCGTCTGGTGTTGGTGTTGCACTGGCACCATCCACAGAAACCCTTGGTTGAGACGCACTGTTAAATGCACCTACTCCTGCATTGATGACAATTTCTTCGCCAGGCATCACATAGCTGGCATTGGCATTGGCAATTGCTTGGAATTGATCGTAGACCAATTCAACTTCACCAATTTCTTTATGACAAAACTCAACTGCTTGAGATTCGCTGTTCTTAATATCGTTTTGAAACTTACTGAGGATGGTAATACCAGCCACAGTTGGTGTCATATGGAAAAAAGTGTAGGCCCACTCTTCTTTGTCTTTTTCTGACTTTACAGTTGGTAAGTTTAAAGGCAAGTTGGCACCAATAGCAGCGGCCATTTCAGGATCAATCTCTAATAATTGTTTTTTAAAGTTAGCCAACTTATCAAATAAGGCTTTGCCTTTGCCATTAGGCGCAGATACAAACAAACGGGTAGCTGCTTCTAAATCGTCTTCTTTAAAATCTTCCTTACCATCAACCATTTTAAGACCAGCTTCTTTTTTTAATTCAGCTTTTAAGCCTTCAATGAAATTGTATACTTCATCGGAAAGGGCTTTGGCTCTTTGTGCTTTTGGCAACCAAACTTCAGCCTTGTCTCTAGTGGTAGGGTCTTCAATTTTTCTTTGAAATGATTTGAATATTTCTGAATTCTTTTTTTCTGCAACACCAGTAGCCGTCATCAAACTTTTGTCTACGGTTTTAAAAGCATTCAATATTTCTGAAGAAACGTTCAAAGCAAGCAGGGCTGTTAACACGAGATACATCATGTTAATCATCTTCTGCCGCGGTTCCTTGGGTAATGACATACTATCTTTTATTTATCTAAATACGATTGATCAATTTGGTTGATTGCAAACTATCTGCCTTGCATAGCAGTGAGCATATTACCATATACCTGATTCAATTTGGTCAGGTTGGTTGCCAATGCTGCAATTTGTTCTTTTGCTCTATTGGCATCATCTGCTGTGCTATTCATTGCTTCAGAAGCTGCGGCCAATTTACCATAGAACTGATTCAACGCTTTTAGATGGTTATTGCTTTCTTGTAATTCTAATTCATAGATGGTGTTCAGTGAAGACAGGTTTTTGGTAAGCCCCTGTACTTGCATATGAAACTGCTTATTGCTTTCAGCAGCAGCTTCAAAAGAAGACAATGAATGTACGGCACCATTAACAGCTGTTGCCACAGAACCTAATGCAGTTGCTGCAGCTTTTGAATTGGCTGTGAAATCACCAGTAGATTTTACCACATCGCTGATTTCGCCCATTTTTTCTACAGTGCTGCCTAACTTTTTAAAGCCTTCACTTAGTTTGCCTAAGTTGGCTGGCGTAATATCGGCTTCAGCCAACATTTTTTCCATACTCTTTAATGCAGGATTACCAGCGTCTGCTACTACAGTAGGCGCACCCATATCTGGAGGAGGTAAAATTGCGTAAATCACGAAAATCAAGGCTTCTGTTGTTAAACCAATTTTTAACGCCCAGTCTGCCCAAGAAAGGTGAAGGATTTTTGCCATCGCACCAAAGATTACCACGGCCGCACCAAGAGATACAACAACGTTTACCGCGCGATTAACTGTAGGAGAAACACCTGAAGCCATAATTGTATGTTTTGTAGTTTATTTTATTTTTTCATTTTTGGAGCCAAATCAATCACACAACGGAAACCGATATAAGATTTTGCTGTGTCTTGGTATTCGTAGTTACGTGTACTAACCTGAATTTGGTATTGTGTATCTTTCCATGAACCACCTCTGATCACTTTGCGTTTTTCACGAGGACGATCAGAATCTTTTGCATCATAGCGCACATCCGGGCTCATATCAGATAAGAAATTATAAGAACCTTCATAGAAATAAGAACCGGTCCACTCAGCTACGTTACCGCTCATATTATATAAGCCATAATCATTGGCCCAATATGCGTTGGCTTTTACAGTATAGTATCCACCATCTTCGGCATAGTTACCTCTACCTGGCTTAAAGTTGGCCAATAAACAGCCTTTCTTATTTCTGGTGTAATAGTTACCCCATGGGAACATTGAGTTGGTTCTGCCACCACGTGCTGCATACTCCCACTCTGCTTCTGAAGGCAAACGGTAGTCGCCATCATAAGCCAGGTTTTTCCTACCCAAGAATGCATTTTGATAATGGGTTCTCCAGCTACAGAAAGCCACGGCTTGTTTCCAGGTTACCCCTACTACTGGATAATCTCCAAAAGATGGGTGTGAAAAATAGCGTTTGGTCATTGGCTCATTATAAGAATAAGAGAAGTCTCTCATCCATACCAATGTATCTGGATATACTTTCTGATTTCTTTTTACAATAAAGTTTTTACGAGGCTGACCAGCATTTTCTCTTTTTGCCGCTTCTGCTAAATCAAAATATTCAATTCTGTAGATTAATTTGTCAGGATCAATTTCTGGCTTACCATACAAACGATTATCAGGCGCCAAGTTTAATTCATTCAACTGTTCAACCGTTTTTCTATCCCACTTAATGGTTTTTACTTTAGCCCAATCCACCGCCATGGTATCGTCTTCCTTATTAATGCCCTGTCCAAATAGAATTTTGAAAGACAATGAATCTCTAACCCAGTTTACAAATTGACGATAATCATTATTGGTAATTTCCGTTGCATCCATCCAGAAACCAGGGATAGACACTTGTCTGTTACGGGTAGTATATTGATAACTGATGTCCTCATCACTTGGCCCCATATGGAAAGTACCAGGTTGAATATACACCATGTTTCTTGGTGGGTTCATATTCTGCTTAGACATAGGTGCAACCCCATGCAATTGACCATCGTCAGGCAATCCCTTTCCACTCTTAGACTTGAAGAGCTTGTTACACGAAGTAATCGTTAACGTAGAAAACGCCACAATCACCAAATAAAAATGTCTTTTCATGACCACAATTGATTTTGACAGGAGCAAATATATGTTTCAAATGACTTGGTCTCTTTAAAAGAGACTTTATCTTATTGGTTTTAAGTAAAATTTACAATCAATAATAACTAATTAATGTCGAGTAAAATGGTTTTGTTCATAGGGCCTGTCCAAAGCAAATTACTTATAAAGTTGTTACATAATTGCTAAAGATAGTTTAGAACGCAAAAAAAGGCTAAATGTTGCCTGAGGGTCAAACAAAAACCCCTCTTTTGAGGGGTTTTGTTGAATCAATTATTTTGAAGCTTTTGCCGTTGATTTTTTGGCTACTTTTTTAACAACCGCTTTCTCAGGTGATTTGGCAGCAGGTTTCGGAGTGATTTGAGCCGCTGCTTTTACGATCACTTTTTTAACAGCGGGCTTGGTGTCAGTTTTTGGCGCTGGGGGAGTTGCTAAAAACTGGTCTAACGCCGCTACCATACTTGGCTTCTGCGGACTTGGTACCTGAATTTCCAATTTGAAGCCTGCATCAATCACAGCTTTAGAAGTGTTATTGCCAAAAGCAGTTAACACAGTGCCATTTTGTTTAAAATCAGGGAAATTATCTAATAAGCTTTTAACACCACTTGGCGTGAAAAAGCAAATCATATCATAATCATTCTTTTGTAACACGGGCTTGATATCGTTGCTGATGGTCCGATACATATAAGCCAATTGAAAGTCGCAACGATTGTTTTTCAACCAACTACAGATTTCACTGTCCTGTTGGTTTTCGCTACACACATATAAAAACTTCTCAGCTTCTTTATGTTTGTTGATAACGTCTAACATGCTTTTGTTGGTACCATCGGCACCATAAAACACTTTGCGCTTGCGATACAAAATAAACTTTTGGAGATAAAGGGCCACGGCTTCCGTTATACAGAAATACTTCGTGTCTTGGGCAATACTCAGTTTCATTTCTTCGCTCATTCTAAAGAAATGATCGATGGCGTTTCGGCTGGTAAAGATGATGGCAGAATATTGCTGCACATCAATTTTTTGCTTCCTAAAGTCTCTAGCTGGAATGCCTTCAAGCACAATGAATGGGTGGAACACCAACTCAACATTGTGTTTTTTCTCTAAGTCAAAGTAAGGAGAGCGTTCGCTCTCAGGCTTTGGCTGCGAAATCAGAATTTTCCTGGCTGTCTTTGAAATTACTGCTTGCTTAGACCCGTTTTTGCTCATTGCTTACTCTTATATTTTGCAAATGTAAAATATCAGCCCAAATTATCTACCAAAACCTTGTATATCAAGGCCATTGGTAAAATTTCCACGGCGCAAAGGTAAAGGAAAAAATGAAAAGGATTGAGTTGTAAATCAGATCTTAACAGCCCAAATGAAACAATATAGCGGTAAATAAATAACAATGTTACAACACCGAATGCAATGGTAAGGACCACCAAAGCAACAGGTTGAACCGAAAAAGCCAATAAAATGGTCAATGGCAATAAGACCACCCCCATAATCCGGTTAACCACAGCTACTAAAAACAAGTAAGAAGCAGCTGCCGCCGTATTATTGAAAACCCAACCCGCAAAGGAAATAAACAAGTATTTGCCCAAATAAATAATGGCCAGGGTTGCAAAAACATAACCATATAATAACCAAAAGGGCAGATCAGCCCATTGGTAAAAAATTATCACCAGGGTGATGAATAAGCCCGTAGACAATAAAAACAAGAGGTTAATTAAGAGTGAAGCAAAACTATCCTGTGCCAATTGCTCCTTTGTTTGCTTTTGCCTCAATGAGGTTTGAAAGAATAATTTAAACAGGTTTTGAAAATATTTGGGGAACCCGTTTTTAATGAACCCTAATAAAGCCACTAAAAAAACCACGGTATAAAAAAGGGCATCTTTAGATGATTTTGTTTTATACTCCACCATCATCACAATAGCGGGTTTGTTTAAGGGCAAGTAAGGATGTGTGGCAATTTTTTGATAAGTCGCCGTGTCTGGCCAAGGTTTTATGGGCTGTTGCGCAATTGCGATACTGTCTTGTTGCGCTTGTCTTAAGCTGTCTTTTTGAGCGATGCCAATACTGTCATGTTGCGCTAGGCCAATACTGTCCTGCTGTGCAAACAATCCTTGCATTAGGCAAATGAAAAAAACAATCAGAGAAATACCAATTCGCATTGCAACAAAATTATTGATTGCGATTGATTAAACAGTCAGGTTAAGTAAACAATGCTATTTTTAATTTTTATTGACCCTATGGCTGGCATTTATATACATATTCCATTCTGTAAAAAAGCTTGCAATTATTGCAACTTTCATTTTTCTACAAATCACCAACGCATGGATCAAATGATTGATGCCATCGTTGTTGAAATCGCTTTACAAAAGGATTATTTATCTGCACCTATTGAAACGATTTATTTTGGGGGAGGCACACCATCGCTGTTGAATCCAACGCAGTTGGAACGCATATTGACCGCCATTCACCATCATTTTAATTGTGCACCAACCATTGAACTAACTTTAGAAGCCAATCCAGATGATATGAATGCTGCCCAATTAGCCGATTGGGTAAAATTAGGCGTTAACCGTTTGAGCATTGGCATTCAATCCTTTAGAGACGAAGACTTGGCATGGATGGGCAGGGCACACAATGCGGCTCAAGCAGTAGCATCCATCCATTTAGCCCAAAAAGCGGGCATTGACAATATTTCTATCGATCTGATTTATGGGGGGCCTACTTTAAGTGATGCCGATTGGATCAATAACTTAACCACTGCCATCAGCACGCGCGTTCCACATTTGTCTTGTTATGCCCTAACCGTTGAACCCAAAACGGCTTTGGCGCACAAAATAAAACAACAGCAATTACCCGATGTAGATGCTTCCCATCAAGCAACGCATTTTTCCATTTTACAAGAAATGACCGCAGCTGCTGGTTTTGAGCAGTATGAAATTTCCAATTTTGCATTACCCAACAAAAGAAGTCGGCACAATGCCAATTATTGGTCTGGTGTTCACTATTTAGGTATTGGCCCATCTGCGCATTCTTTTAATGGACAAAGCAGGCAATGGAATATCAGTAACAATGCCCTTTACATACAAGCCCTGTTGAATGGCAGCATTCCTTCAGAAATTGAAATATTGACCAGAACACAACAGGTGAACGAGTACATCATGACTGCACTAAGAACCATTGAAGGGATTGATGCAAACCGGTTGAATGAGATTGCAGGCACCCCCCTCTTCAACCAGTTGGTGGTTGATGCAGAACCCTATATGCAACAGGGTTTGATGACACTTGCTGCAAACCAATTAAGGATTACAGCCAATGGCAAATTCATGGCAGACGGCATCGCAGCCGATTTATTTAGGGACGAATAAACAGTTAATGAATATTGTCAACCGTTGTATCAATGGTTTGCAATAAGCTCATCACAACTGGGTAGAAATCGTGCTTTTGCGGATGCTTAGAAGTAATTTTCTCTGAAATCTGATTAATAGACATCAACAAATTCTCTTTATTGATGCTCTCTTTATGGATATGGTTGGGGCGATGAATTTCAAAATCATCCCTTAATAACTCTAACAAAGAAACTTCTAGGATTTTAGACAAATCCTTGATATGTCTCACTGTTAACTGTGTGTAGCCGTTTTCAATTTTGCTGTAGGCATTCTGGGAAATGCCCATTTGCTTGGCTACAAACTCTTGGGTGTAATTTCTTTGTTCTCTGACTTTGCGGATGATGGTTTCTGGCACTGGCGTCGATTTATATAATAATTACATACATCGTGCCATTTTGTTTAATGATTATGTTAAAAAACTTTCAATTTGTTTAAACCCTTCTTCTGCCGGCAATTGTTCCCATAAAATGGCATGGATTGCTGCGGCAATAGGCATTGGGGCCTGAATTTGGGTATTGGTCTTAAAAATGCACTTACTGGCAAAATACCCTTCGGGAAGCATATTTAGCTCTAATTGGGCCGCTTTTACTGAATATCCCTTGCCCAACATATTCCCAAAAGTTCTATTTCTGCTGAATAATGAATAGCAAGTCACCAATAAATCGCCTAAATATACAGATGCAGTATAGTTTTGAGCTATACTACCCGTAGGTGTAATTTTTTGAAGGAAAGTGCTCATTTCATTGGCGCAGTTGGCGATATACACACTTAAAAAGTTATCACCATACTCTAGCCCGTGGGCTATCCCTGCTCCCAAAGCATAAATATTCTTCATTACAGCTGCATATTGCACCCCAACCACATCGGTGTTCACCACCGTATTAATATAATCGGTTTTAAAACAAGCTGCAATGGCAGCTGTTTCCGTTTCACTGCTTCCAGAAAAAGTGAGATAGGACAATTTTTCTGCCGCCACTTCTTCTGCATGGCAAGGACCCAAAAGGGTAAAATACTGGTTGAATGGAAACTGAACCGTTTCTGCCAAATACTCGTGTAATAATTGGTTCTTAGTGGGTGTGATCCCCTTCACGGCAGAAACAATTTTTTTATTCACCCATTTTTCTGCAGGCACTAATACCAAAGCCTCTTCCACATAGGCCGATGGAACGGCAATCACCAGTACATCCGATGCATCAATCACGGCATTGATATCAGCATTCAATTGTAACTGTGCTGGATTAAAATAAGCCGTACTTAAATAATGTGGATTATGTCTCCTTTTTTTAAAATAATGTATGCTATCCTCGTTTCGGATATACCAATGAATATTGTTACCGCTATCGGTGAGAATTTTGGCTAAAGCAGTTGCCCAGCTTCCTCCTCCAATAATTCCAAACTGCATATGGCTGTTTTAATTCAGCAAACATACATAAAAACAAATGGACGGCTATTGCCGTCCATTGTGCTGATATCGTTCTAAGGATTAATCCTTTTTCTTCTCTTCAAATAATTTGTCCTTTTCAACAATGGTCACCAAATTACCATCTTTCAGTATTTTACTTACAGTAGAATATGGACCAGTGATGACTTTATCACCTTCTTTAACCCCTTCTGTAATTTCAATATTGTTCAAGTCTTGAATGGCGGTTTTTACTTTTACTTTTTTAACGCGGTTGTCTTTTTGTAAAATGAACACCACTTCTTCAATTGAATCATCTGAACTAACTGATTTTTGCGCTTCTTTCTCTACTTGCTTTACTTTGCCATCGTCTTTTTTCTCTTCTTTTTTAGCAGAAGCGTCTTCTTTGCTGTCTCTAGTGGTCACTGCATTTAAAGGCACAGACAATACATTGTATTTGCTCTTTGTTTGAATATCTGCACTAGCAGTCATACCCGGACGGAAAGGGAATGATTTACCTGGAATGATCAAATCTTTATAACTATCAGGCAAAAGGCGAATATGCACTTTGTAGTTGGTTACTTCTGCACTGGTGTTGCCCGCTAAAGCATTACCGGTATTTGGGTTGGCAATTTTGTAAACAATGCCTTTGAACTTTCTGCTGGTATATGCATCTACTTCTACAACAGCCGTATCACCCAATTTTACTTTTGGAATATCATTCTCCCCTACATCAACTCTTACTTCAAAACTGCGCATATCAGCCACACGCATCATTTCTGTACCTACGTTAAAACTATTACCAGCTACACGCTCTCCTTTTTTAATAGCCAATAAACTGATCACACCATCCATGGGTGAAGTAATCAATGTTCTGCCGATGTCTTTGTTGGCTCTGTTTAATTGAGCTTGCACACTTTGAACACCTGCTTTAGCACTCTTGATGCCTTCCATTGCCGCATTGTAATTGGCTTTGGCGCTTTTGAATGCTTGCTCTGCTTGTTCAAATTCTAAACGGCTGATGACTTTTTCTTCTAACAACTTCTTTTGACGGTTGTATTGGGTTTCAGCTTGATCTAAAGTGGCTTTAATAGCGGCTGATTGAGCCGTACTATTAGATACTTGTGCTTCTTGTTGACTTACGCCTGCCGCTACCTGATCTCTCTGAGAATTCAAGATATCAGCATAAATTCTTGCCAACACTTGACCTCTTTTAACCGTATCACCTTCAGCAACTGTTAACTCAACAATTTCCCCACTTACGTCTGGGCTTATTTTTACTTCAATTTCAGGATATACTTTACCGCTGGCATTGACAGTTTCAATAATGGTTCTGCGTTGTACGCCTTCCGCTGTTACTTTAATGCCTTCTTCTTTGCCTATGATGCCGGCTTTTTTTAGGCCTATAATGACCCCGATAACTACTACCAGGCCTACAATAATCCAAATTAACTTCTTACTCATGATATGGTTTTTATAATTTAATGCCTTGCCCTTTGTAAAATTCTAGTAGTTTAATTCTAAAAATATAATCAAACTGGTTATTTAAACGATCCAATTTTGCTCTCAATAAATTGTTTTGATTGGTAATCAAATCCAAGGTATTGGATAAACCTGCTTCAAAACGTTTGCGCGCATAATCATAAGCTTTTTGAGACGCTTCTACAGATTTATCACTTGCATGAAATCTTTGAATAGCGGCTATTGCATTGGTATGAGCTTGGTAAATATTTTGTTGCAATGTAAGATCGGCTTGTTGTCTGGTGATTTGCGCTGATCTTAAATTTAATTTAGAGCGCTCATAACCCAACTTAGCTGAACCAGCATTGAAAATGGGCACCTGTATATTAATACCAAAGTTTTGTCTGAAGTTCTGCTCTAACTGACCACCCCAGCCATTCCACATTTGAAAGAAATTTCTTTTTGAAGACGTCAACTGGATATCAGGTTGAAACACCTGATAATTCTGGTTATTCACTGTTACGAAATTAGTAGTGGGTCTCACACCAATAATATTGGCACCGGTGATGGTATTCGCTGAATTTGCAAAGTTGGTTCCCAATCCGCCGAATGCAGAAATGGTTGGATAAAACTCTGATCTTGCTCTTTTAATAGACACTTCCGCAGATTTAATTCTGAGGTCGCTTACTTTTTGCGCTGGCTGATTATTCAAGGCCAATTGGTATAATATTGCCGGGTCTAACTCTCCTAAAGGTTGCAATGGAATTTTGTCAACTGCAGGAATTTCAACATCAAACGACACAGACATATCTAAGTTAATGGCAGCTTTTAATTGGATGACTGCTTGCTGAAAAGTAGCTTTGGCACTTACCAAAGTGGTGCTATCTCTTGCAAGCTGTGCTTCAATTTCAGCGGTACTTAATTCTGGTAGCGCGCCCGCTTCCACCCGCTTGCGGGTAAAACCTAACTGAGACTCGGTTTGACCAATTTGCACTTCTGCGATTGCAATTTGTTGTTTGGCAGCTACTACTTGCAAAAAGAATGTTGCAATGCTCAAAGACACATCATTACTGATGCGCTCTATATCAGCCAGAGCCGCTTGTGCATTGAACCCCGCAATTTGACGGTCTGCTTTTAAAGCACCCCAATTAAATACAGGTACATTCAAATTCACGTTAATCCCTTGAAACAACAACTGTGTGGTGGTAAACTGGTTGGTAGTAGGATCAATTGATCTACCAAACTGTGTACCCAAATTGGTGTTGGCATTGGCTGTTGGATATTGGGATAGTTTAGTACGCTCTACTTCAAGCGCCGCTAATCTTGCCTGCACATCTGCCTGCTTTACCGAAATATTGTTTTTTGCAGCATATTCCACACATCGCTGCAGGTTCCATTTGTCTGTTGAACCCTGAGACATCAATTGTCCAGAGAACGTAAAACAACCGACCATTAGTAATAGTAAATTCCTCATAGAACAAAAATAAGTTATTCAGCGGGGCTTTTACAGAATTTAGACAGACGGAAAGGAAAGGGATGGTTTTGTGTTAAAATTGGTATGAAAGGCAGTTAAGAGTTAAATCAAGCCTTTTTAAAACGTTGACTAATGTAATAAATGGCCATAAACACTGCCAAAACCCCTGTTCCAATTAATGCAGTATTGGGTGTTTGTATGGCAATACTAACGCCAACAAAGCAATAAGTTGCCATAAAGATCAAGGGCAATAAGGGGAACAGCTTCATTTTATAAATACCCGTTCCATCTAAATGCTTGGTTTGCTTGCGCAGTTTAAAAATAGTAGCACTGGATGCTACCATGCCAAAACAGTCTAAAAAGATGGTGAAATTCAAAATGGCGTCGAAGGTTTGCGCAAAAAACAAAATGATCAAACAGGTCAGCGCAAAAACAGTCAACGATACCACCAATACCCCATTCTTTTCGTTTTGCTTAGAGAATATTTTGGGGATAGTGCCTTCGTCACTCATGGCATACATCACTCTTGGATTGCTCATCAATAATGCATTAACATAGGCCAAGACCCCAAAGAATAAAAAGAAAGAAAAAATAGCAGCCCCTCTGGTGCCAAACACTTTTTCAATCACTACATAGGCAATTTCTCGCTCACCTTTCATTTGCTCAAAACCTACAATTTGATAATAACTAAAATTCACTAAAAGGTATAAACCAATGATAATGGCAATCCCAAAAAATATGCCTTTGGGAATATTGCGTGCTGGATTCTTGACTTCACTACCGAAATTAATGGTTTGCTGATACCCTCCATAAGTAAACGATACTGCAATTAAACTAATGCCTAAACTTTGTAACCAACTCATTGGTGGTGCGGGGGGAGTTGAAGATACACCTGACTCAGCCAGTGGAAGCACCACTGCATTCCCTGATTCGTATGGAAAAAATAAGGCAGCAATCAACACTAGGATCATACTGATTTTGATGATCATTAAAATATTCTGTGCTCTTGAGCTCATTTTAAGGCCTCTCAAATTAATAAGGTAGAACAAAATAATGGCCCCTGCACTCAACAATGCTTTGTCTACATCGGTCCATGGTGTGCCTGGAAATAATTTGGCGATATAGCCACTTCCAATAATGGCTACCACACTTAAGCTGGCCGCATTACTGATGAGGATGATGCAATTAATAGCAAAGGCAATACTCGGGTGATAAGCATAAGAAAATATTTTATAGTAGCCGCCTGTTACAGGGAACCTACTGCCAATTTCAGCATAAGTTAATGCGCCACATAAAGCCACAAATCCACCAATTAACCAAGCAGCAAAATAAACAGATGGTGCAATCGCATGCTGTGCGCTGGTTGCAGCCGATCTAAAAATTCCCATCCCGATAACTAAGCCCACCACAATCATGGTGAAACTAAAAACATTTAATTGTTGGTTGCCTTTCATAAGGATAAATATATACATTTGCTGCGTTACTGGTTCATCTGCCTCAGCCAGATGATTAAAAGGGAAGTCCGGTGTAATTCCGGCGCTATCCCCGTAGCTGTAACCCGCGCCGCAAGGCAAACTTTTGAATCACTACAACCACTGTTCCTATCAAACGGAATGGGAAGGACATTCAAAAGGCGGGAAGCCAGAAGACCTGCCAATAGCAAACAAGTATTCACGGCTTTCGGGTGAAAAGCATGGAATGTAAAGTGTTGCTGCAGCAGCAATTTATTTTTCGCCGTTTTTTTATTTTCCTGGAAGCTCATTGTTGACCTTTAAAATTAAATGGACAATGAGCAAAAAATTAACGCTCCTCCTAACCCTGCTATCAGGCACCAGCTTGTATGCACAAAAAGACAGTTTACGCACCCGTGTGCTAGACGAAGTAGTCATTACTGCAAATAAGCAGGAACAAAAGCAAAGTACCACTGGTAAAGTGATTACCGTGATTGGTCAAGCTGAACTATCCAAAAGCTCTGGTAAAACCTTGGGGCAAGTACTGAATGAAACAGTTGGCATTACGATTAATGGTGCACTCAACAATGCCGGTACCAATCAAACCGTTTTTATGCGCGGCGCCAATAGTGGCAGAACCTTGATTTTGATGGATGGGATTCCGGTATATGATCCTTCACAAATTGGTAATGAATTTGACCTGAATTTATTCTCTATCAACGACGTGGAAAGAATTGAAGTATGCAGGGGCGCACAGAGCACAGTTTATGGCAGTGATGCCGTTGCGGGCGTAATCAATATTATCACCGTAAAACAAAATGTAAACAAGCCAATTAATGTAAAAGCCACTTTAACCGCAGGTAATTTGAACAGTTTTAAAAACAACTTGCAAGTGTATGGCAAATACAAAAAGTTAACTTACAATTTTCGCCATTCGGGATTACGCACCAATGGTTTTAGCGCAGCCGCTGATACCTTGGGCAATAGAAACTACGACGCCGATAAATACAATGGCAACAGCACCAGTGCAGCCATTCAATACGCAGCTACCAATCAATTGTTGTTAAAAGCGTTTGGCATGTACAGTCAATATACGGCTGGCATTGATGCGGGTGTATTCAGCGACGACAAACACTATCAATTGAAAAACAATTTATTGAATACAGGATTTGGATTGGTATACAAAACCAAGGGCGTTCAAGTAACGGCTAACTATCAATTCAGTCAAACCAATAGAGGCTTTGAAAGAGACAGTCTAGACAAAGCTGTATTCAGTTATTTTCAACGCAACCAGTACTTTGGAAAAACACAGTTTGCAGAATTGTATGCGTCAATCAAACTGAACCAGTCTTGGTCTTTGTTACAAGGCGTAGAATATCGCTTTGCCAGTATGAACAATCAGTTTAGATCGGTCAGCAGTTTTGGACCTTTTACTTCTGGATTTAAAGACACGGGCATTCATCAATCATCAGTGTACAGTTCTTTGCAGTTCAATAACCAGAAAGGGTTTTTTGCAGATGCCGGATTTAGATTGAACAGGCATTCAATTTATGGCAACAGCACCACATTTACATTTAACCCTTCTTACACGGTAACTGAGCAATTGCGTTTTTTTGGAAGTGTGGCAACTGCATTTAAAACACCATCATTGTTTCAACTCTTCGACAGCTTTAGCGGCAGAAGAGATTTAAAAGCAGAAACCAGCACAACCATTGAAATGGGCTTTGCACATAACTATCCTGGGTTTAACAGCAGATTGGTAGCGTTTTATAGAAACACCAATAATGGTATAGACTACGACTACGTGCGCAATAAATATTACAACTTTATTAAACAGGTAGCATTTGGGGTTGAATATGAAACCAATATTCGCTTAAGCAATCAGTTGCAAATGACTATGAATTTTAGTTACCTCAGCATGACCGACTCAACACAAAGCAGGGTGAATTTTAAAGACACTGGCTATGTGTATGGATTAAGAAGACCTGGCTTTCAAAGCAATATCAGCTTAAACTATTCAACACAAAAAGCAACAGTCAGTTTAATTGGAAAATATGTAGGCAGCAGGTCTGATATTGGTGGATTTAGAAGAGCTGACGTTTTATTGCCCGCTTATTTTTTATTGGGCGCTTATGGTGAATATCGTTTTAGCGATAAACTAAAAGCATTTGTTGACGCTCAAAATATTACCAATCATACCTTCTTCGATTTAAGAGGGTTCAATAGTATTCCATTCTTAATCAATACAGGTATTAGTATTCATTTATAAGTTTTCTTATGCTACAAGATCAGCTGCAAAATAAAATTAATGGCAAAACCAAACCATTGGGTGCATTGGGAATGCTGGAGTCCATCGCTTTACAAGTTGGGCTCATTCAAAACAGCACTTCACCTTTTATTGCAAGGCCAACCATTATGGTTTTTGCAGCTGATCATGGCATAGCCGCTACCGGATTGGTGAACCCCTATCCGCAATCGGTGACTGCACAAATGGTGTTCAATTTTTTACAGGGTGGTGCGGCCATTAATGTGTTCACGCAAATGCACCAATTACAACTATTAGTAGTAGATGCGGGTGTGAATGCCGATTTGAGTCATTTACAGCAACCCAATTTTATTCATGCCAAACAAGGCATGGGAACAGCCAATTATTTATTATCAGCAGCCATGTCTGAAGAAGCAGTTCAAAATTGTGTCAATCAAGGTAAGGCCTTGGTAACTGCTGTAGGAACTGATGGTTGTAATTGTATTGGCTTTGGAGAAATGGGTATTGGCAATACTTCATCAGCAGCATTAATATTACACGCCATTACTGGATTGGGTATCAATGAATGTGTAGGCAGAGGTACTGGAGCCAATGATGCACAATTAATCACTAAGATCAATACGCTAGAAAAAGTTGCAGCCTTTCATCAACTGCATTTAATCAAGCATCATCCTTTGCAAATACTCAGTAAGGTTGGTGGCTTTGAAATTGCCATGATGGTTGGAGCATATCTTGGTGCTAAAGCGGCCAATATGGTGATTGTAGTGGATGGGTTTATTGCCACTGCTGCTTTATTGATTGCTGTAGAACTAGATCCTACGGTTCTTTTACATTGCATCTTCGCGCATTGCAGCAATGAACAAGCCCATGCCCATATGTTGCATCATTTAAAAGTGGATCCCTTATTGAACCTTGGCCTTCGATTGGGCGAGGGAACTGGGGCTGCATTGGCCATCCCTTTGATTGAATCAGCTGTTGCTTTTTTAAATCAAATGGCATCGTTTGAAGATGCTGGTGTAAGTACTGCCTTAGATTAATTATCTTGACATAAATTATCGGATGCGTTATCAATGGCTTTTGTTTAAGACGGCAATCATGTTTTTTACCCGCATTCCGGTGGGGCAATTGCCTTATGCGCAATCCTATTTACAAGCGTCTGCTCGTTATTTTAGTTGGGTGGGTATCTTGATTGGTTTGTTTGGTGCAATGGTACTCTTACTTGCGCATTGGTTATTTTCTACACCACTTGCGATCCTCTGCTCAATGATTGCCACCATTTTATTAACGGGCGCATTTCATGAAGACGGCTTTGCTGATTGCTGCGATGCATTTGGCGGCGGATACAGCAAAGAAAAAATCTTAACCATCATGAAAGACAGCAGACTCGGCACTTACGGAGTGGTTGGGTTAATTCTGATCTTGTCTTTGAAATATTTACTACTCCTTGAGTTGACACAGTTTTTTTCAATTGAGTTGGTGGCTGCGCTATTAGTGGCAGCCCATGCGAATAGCCGATTTTGGGCAACCAATATCATGCAACAATTGCCCTATGTTCAGGATATTGATGCCAGTAAATCAAAACCACTGGCCGATCGAGTGTTAACCAATCTTGAAATGTTGGTATTGTTGCTGGGGGTAATTTTACCCCTCATCGGTGTATTTGTTTGGTTCAGTGTGCTAAATGCCGCAGTGGCTCCAATCCCCCTAAGCCCTCGTTTTTTTCTTTGGTTAGCCGGATTTATGGTCTTGGTGCAATTACCGGCCCTTCTTCTACAGCGCTATGCTGCCAACTATTTTAAAAAATGGATCGGGGGATACACGGGTGATTGTTTAGGTGCCACACAACAGGTTTGTGAAATTGCATTTTATTTAGGATGTTTACTCTTATGGAAATTTATTTAATCAGACATACCACCCCAAAAGTTGAAAAAGGCATCTGCTATGGACAAGCAGATTTAGACATTACTGAAACTTTTTTAGAAGAGGTAGAAGCCATTAAACCGCACTTACCAAAAGCTGGTGTGAAAGTGTACAGCAGCCCCTTGCAACGTTGCAAGAAATTAGCCGATGCTTTGTTTGCTGATTTTGACATTGATATTCACGAAGATTTGATGGAGTTGAACTGTGGTCAATGGGAATTACAGCCTTGGAATGATATTCCTAAAGCAGAGATTCAACCATGGATGGATGATTTTGTAAACGTTCGTGTGCCTAAAGGTGAAAGCTATGTAGACTTACACAATCGGGTGGTGAATCGCTTTAATCAAATTGTTGCCAAACAAGAATCTGCGGTGATTGTAGCACATGGGGGTGTGTTAAGAAGTATTCTGTCGCATATCACTGCAACACCATTAAAAGAATCCTTTGATGCTTTCACGTTGCATTATGGTTGCGTTGTAAGAATTGATGTGTCTGAAGATGGCATGAATCATTCCTTATTGTATAATTATTCTAGACAGGGCAAAGAATGGCATCGACCTACGCTTTAATAAAATTGTAACTTTATAAAAACAAGGCCATGGATTTTAGAATTGATCAACTGCTTACGGTAACGTTTACCTTATTTGCTGTTATAGATATTGTAGGATCTATTCCATTATTGATTTCATTAAAAGAAAAAATGGGTGGTGGCATTCGTTCTTTACAAGTGACGTTGATTTCGGGCGCATTGATGATTTTATTTTTATTTGCTGGTAAACCCTTCTTAAAAATACTGGGGCTTGATATTCGTTCTTTTGCTGTGGGCGGTTCGATTGTAATCTTTCTACTTGGCCTTGAAATGGTATTGGGTCATGAAATTTTTAAAGGTGATAACAATGCCAAAAGCGGTAGTGTGGTACCCATTGCATTTCCCATTATTGCAGGATCTGGTACACTTACAACAATCATGTCTTTAAAAGCCAATTTTGATGAATTGTATATCTTAATTGGCATATTGATAAACCTAGTAGTCGTTTATATTACTTTAAGATTACTCAAAGTGATTGAACGCGCGCTTGGTGATGCTGGCTTGTTAGCAGTCAGAAAATTCTTTGGAGTGATTTTAATTGCCATTGCTGTTAAAATCTTCAGTACCAATATTGCAGCATTTGGTAAATAAACAATCATTTAACGCTTAGATCGCTTCACTTTAACTGTTTGACCAAAAGAAGAGAAAGATTGGTCAAAATCTGCATGTAACATTATATTGATTTAATCAAAATTGTATTCTCATTATCCAATTGGACTATTGAGAATAAAACATTAAACCAAGTATATGTTGCGCAAAATACTGATTGTATTGCTATGCCAATTTATGTTTACGCTGACAAAAGCTCAGCAAAAATGGTACAGTATTTCAAACAATGTTGTACAATTCGAATGGAACGGCTTGATAAAAAAAGTCAGTATCATTGACAGTGAAATTGTCAATATTTCTGTTAGAAAAAAGCATCATTTGCCTTCATTTAAATCATTGATTGTTGAAAATACCAATGATTACCGTTCAAAAATTGACTTCAAAGAATTAGGTAATACTTTAAGTATACAAACAAACTCTCTTCAAATTAAAATTGAGAAAGAGAGCGGAATCATTACATTTTCTGATAAACTTTCCGCGATATTTCTGAAGGAGAAAAAAATATCTAGTGCATCATTTTTATCAACAATTGATAATGGTCAGCAAGCTTTTTCAATTCAACAAGAATTTGAATTAACCAAAGATGAAGGTATATATGGATTAGGGGAATATCAAGATGGGCATATCAATAGAAGAGGTAAAAAAATTGTAATGGTGCAATCAAATCAGCAAGACGTGATTCCATTTATTGTATCTACCAATAACTATGGAATTTTATGGGACAACTATGCTAAAACCATTTTTAATGATGGTGAAAACGGTATGTCGTTTTGGTCTGAGATTGCTGATGAAATCAATTACTATTTTATTGCCGGGAAAAATATAGACAGTGTAATTGCAGGTTATAGAAAAATTACCGGTAAAGTGCCAATGTTTAGTAAGTCTGTTTTTGGATATTGGCAAAGTAGAGAAAGATATACTAGTGCAGACCAATTGTTGAATATTGCTGCTGAATATCGTAAAAGAAAAATTCCAATAGACTATATTGTTCAAGACTGGAATTATTGGGGCGGTAATCAATATTGGAGTGGCATGCAATGGGACAGAAAATTTTTTCCAAATCCAGACTCACTAATACTTGAACTACACAATAGATATCATCTTAAATTCATGATTTCGATCTGGCCTTGTCTTGGTCCAGAAACAGCAATTTATAAGGAGTTAGATTCTAATGGCCTTTTATTTAAAGGCAATACCTTTTTCCTTACAAGACAAGCGCGCATCTATGATGCATTTAGCAAGAAAGGTAGAGACATCTATTTTAAATATGTTAGAGATTCACTGTTAAATAAAGGTGTTGATGCATTATGGATGGATGGAACTGAACCTGAATTTGACGACAGTCAAAACCCAATCATTAGTGAGAAGGGAATTAAAAAAGGTGGGGTTTCGGAGATTGGATCACTGGCACGTTATCTTAATGCCTATTCATTAATGACCACCAAAGGTGTATATGATAACCAAAGATTGCTCAATAATAATAAACGTGTGTTTACCTTAACCAGATCTTCATTTGCAGGCCAACAAAAATACGGGGCTGTAACTTGGTCTGGAGATAATGGATCAAATTGGCGGACCTTCAAAAATCAAATTGCCAATGGGATAGATTTTTCAATGGCAGGTATACCTTATTGGACACATGATATAGGGGGCTTTTTCCCTAACTATTTCGAAGGGCAGTACCCTGCTGGCGTAAATTCCGCTGCTTGGCGAGAGTTGTATATCAGATGGTTTCAATTTGGTGCATTTACTCCAATATTTAGATCACATGGAACAGGTACTAGAAGAGAAGTATGGAATTTTGGAAATCCTGGAGAAGACATGTATGAATCATTGATGGATTTTTTACATTTTAGGTACAGACTATTGCCATATATCTATTCTACCGCATGGCAGGTAAGTCATAAAGGATATAGTTTTATCAGAGGTATGATGATGGATGCACCTAAAGATAAAAAGACATACCACATTAATGACCAATATTTATTTGGTAACTCTTTTCTAGTAAAGCCTGTTACGCAAGAAATGTATAACCTTAGACATTATGATTTAGATGTCATCCCGCTTCAGTATTTTAAAAATAGTGACAACAAAAATGGACTTGATATTGAATATTTCAAGGGCATAAAGTTTGAAGAATCTATAGCAAAAGGCATTGACTCTAGTTTCCAGTTTGCGTTACCAAACAAACAGCTTGAAACAATTGGTATTGATTCAAAAACAAAATTTAGTGTCAGGTGGAATGGTTATATCACCGTTCCCAAATCTGGGGAATATATCATTGGAGCTAATGCAGATGATGGCATTAGGATTTGGATTAACGATAAGCAAATTGTGAATGAGTGGTACGATAAAACAGCCTATAGTAGTTTTGCTAAAATAAAACTAGAGGCCAATCAAAAAAACAAAATCAAGATAGAATATTACCAGAATAATGGTGATGCATCCTTTAAACTTGGCTTCCTATCTCCAGAAAAATTGGCTTTGATTCGAAAAAACACTAACGACTCAGTAAGTACTTATTTGCCAAATGCAGTTCCTGCTTGGTTTGATTTTTGGTCTGGCAAAAAATATGCATCAGGCAGAACAATCACACAAAAAGTACCGCTCAATCAAATGCCATTATTTGTTAAAGCAGGAACAATTCTAGTTCTTGCAGATACAATGCAGTATAGCACTCAAAAAGCAAATGATATAGTTGAAGTAAGGGTTTATCCTGGCGCTAATGCGCAATTTGACTGGTATGAAGATGAAAACGACAATTACAATTATGAAAATGGTTCGTACGCCATTATACCAATGAGCTGGAACCACCAAACAAAGGAATTAACCATTAACACCAGAATAGGCAGATATCCTGGCATGTCTTCTTCAAAGTATTTGAAAGTAGTGATTGTAGGCGAGAAAAAAGGAACTGGCATATATGAATCAAAATCAATTGACCATTTAATTAAGTACAATGGAGAGAAAATAACCTTAAAATTCTAAGGATAATTGAACTTACTCAAACCCCTCGCATGTCAACCTTCGGTTGCCCTGCGGTTTTTTTGCTTATTCG